>CAVBJB010000239.1:0-3610 GCA_963595625.1 Lachnospiraceae bacterium
CTATTTTATAACAGGTAATCACGATTGGTATAGTGGTTATAAAGGTGTAAAATTACAAACAAAATATATTGAGAAAAATTATAAACCAAAGTCATTTTATCCCAGAAAAGGTTGTGGTATTGATGATATTAAAATTACTGATGACCTTGTTGTTATTACTATAGATTCCCAGTGGTATTTAACAGATTGGGATAAAAATCCTGGAATAAACGACGATTGTAGTATAAGAACGCGAGATGAGTTTTTGGATGAATTCGATTCTCTTATCAATAAATATCAAAACAAAACGGTTATTGTTACCATACACCATCCTATGTTTTCTAACTCAGAACATGGAGGGAAATTCTCAGTTGGCGATCATATTTTTCCTTATAAAAACATTCCTCTTCCACTTTTAGGTAGTTTAATTACTTATGTACGTAAAACATCTGGGATTATAGATCAAGATTTACAAAATAAAAAATACATCTCTTTAACTAATAGATTAAAAACAGCAACACAAAATAAAAATAATGTTGTTTTTGTTTCTGGTCACGACCATACTTTACAGTATATAAATAAAGAGGGTATTAAACAAATTATTGTAGGATCTGGATCGTATACAGATGCCTCTCATACAAAAGATTTAGAAAGTTTTGCTTTAGGAAAAATTGGACATGCTATAATGGATGTCTTAAAAAATGGAGAAACATGGATTAAATTTTACACAACAGATAATCCAGATGTACCTGTTTTTTCTCAAAAAGTATTGAATAAATTACCGGACTTTAATCAAAATATAAATGAAGTTAAAACTCCAACAACAATATCTAGTATTTACGAGCCAGAATTAACTCAAAAATCTAAACCTTATAAAATTTTATGGGGAGAACATTACAGGGATTTCTATTCAAAAAAAATAGAATTTAAAAATCTATATCTAGATCAAGCATATGGGGGATTAAAGCCCGAAATTTCAGGTGGTGGTAACCAAACTATGTCTCTGCGTTTAGTAAGTAATGACGGTAGAGAATTTGCTATGAGAGCCCTTAAAAAGAGTGCTCCAAGATTCGTACAAAAGGCATTTCTAAAAGATAAGAATATAGAGGAGAAAGTAAAAGGGACTTATGCAGAACGTTTAATTTATGATTTTTACACTACATCCCATCCCTATACACCTTTAATTCTAAATAATTTTTCTGAAGCCATTGGTATATACCATACCAATCCTCAAGTTTATTATGTACCAAGACAAGATGCTTTAGGGTTTTATAACGATGATTATGGTGATGCAATTTATATGGTTGAGGAGCGAATCAATAAATCGCAACTTAACGTAGAGAGTTTTGGTAATCCTGACAATATTTTATCTACTCCAGATATGATGGAGAATTTAAGAAAGGACGAAAAATACAGTGTTGATAAAAACATGTATTTAAAATCTAGGTTGTTTGATTTTTTAATTGGAGATTGGGATAGACACGGCGACCAATGGCGCTGGGCTGAATTCAATTCTAACGATTCTATATTTTATAGACCTATTCCTAGAGATAGGGATCAAGCCTTTGCAAAGATTGACGGGGCTATTCTTTCTGTATTAAGAAATATACCGCCGATGCGTCACATGCAACCGTATAAAAAATCGTTTGCACATCCTAGATGGATTAATAAAACGGCCTTTTCTATGGATATTAAGTTTTTAACCGATGTACCAGAACAGCAATGGGTAGAAGCAGCAAAATATATTCAGGACCATATTACGGATGACTTAATTGTAAAAGCCTTTAACGAACTGCCTAAAGAAGTTAATAACGAAGTCAGCCAAGATATAATTGAAGTTTTAAAACATAGACGTAAGGAGCTAGCAAACTATGCCATTCGATACAGAAATTACCTTTCTAAAAAAATCATCATAGCGGGTACAGATAAAAAGGACATGTACAACATCACCCGTTTAGATGACGGAAATGTTGAAATAGAAGTTTATAGAAACAAAAAATCTGGATTAGAATTAAAATCTAAAACTACATACAATCATAAAGTAACCAAAGAAATTTGGATTTATGGTTTGGATGATGCTGATAATTTTAAAGTATCGGGGAGTAAAAAAGCTAAAATTAAGTTGCGTTTAATTGGTGGTCTAGATGTAGATACTTACGATATCGAGAATAAAAAGCAAGTAAAAATTTACGACTTTAAATCGCAAGAAAATAACATAAATGTCTCCCATTTTGGTACAGTATTACTAAATGATAACTACAAGTTAAACCAATACGACTGGAAAAAAGCACCTATAAATATTTTTACTATGGTGCCTCAAGCAGGCTATAACCCGGACGATGGAGTTATTTTAGGTTTGCAAGCTAATTACAGAATCAATAATTTTCTACAAGAACCCTTTGGTAGTAAACACAGTTTAGGTTTTACATTTACTACTAATACAGGTGGTGCTAATGTTTGGTATCGTGGTATTTTCCCAAATTTATCTGATAATTGGAGATTTGAGATTTTTACAAAATATACTTCTCCAAATTTTGCTCAGAACTTTTTTGGATTTGGAAATGAAACCGTGAATACAGAAAAAAATTCATCTAATTATTTTAGAGTTCGAATGGAAACGTTTCACGTAGATCCGTCTTATAAATTGTATTCTGAGGGTGGTGTTATATTTGGATTCTCATCAACATTCGATTATTTAAAAGTAGATAAAACAGAGGATCGATACATAATGCAAGAGTATAACCTAGATCCAAAATTATTCTCTGGTGCTTATTACATAACACCAAAAATTAACTTTGATTTTGAAAATTACAATCAACCACACAACCCGTCTCTAGGTTTTGGTTTCCATTTAGAGACTGGAATTAAATTAAATCTTGAGGAAATTAAAAAGGATGTACCCTATTTAAATTCTTCAGTAAACTTTAATTTCCCTTTAGATAGGTTAGGGAAAGTTGTCTTTGCAACCATGTCTAAAGCTAAATTTATCTTTACAGATACATATGAATTTTTTCAGGGTGCCACTCTTGGAGGGGATGATGATTTAAGAGGATTTAGACGCGAACGTTTTTTAGGAGATAAATCTTTTTTACAATCTACAGATTTAAGATGGAACTTAGGTACTATACAAAAAAGTATTGCTCCTATGGAATATGGTATTTTTGCTGGAACAGATTTTGGAAGAGTTTGGCTTAGCGGGGAACATTCTAAAAAATGGTACCATAGTTATGGGGCAGGTGTCTGGTTAAGCATAATTGATTCTTTAACAGGACATGTAGCTTATTTTAGAAGTCAAGATGGTGGACGTATAACAGGAGGTATAGGTTTTAAATTTTAAACATAAAAAAAGCAGAAGTTTTAAACTTCTGCTTTTTTTATGTTTATTCTCTCTCAAAAAATAAATAAAAAAAGAGTAACTAAAAAGTTACTCTTTATCTTAGCACGGGTGGAGGGATTCGAACCCCCATCAACGGTTTTGGAGACCGCTATTCTACCCTTGAACTACACCCGTTTATAATGGCAAAACCATATAAACGAAAATTTTTGAAACTTAGAGTTATTTTCAAAACTCTATTTGCACGGGTGGAGGGATTCGAACCCCCATCAACGGTTTTGGAGACCGCTATTCTAC
>CAVBJB010000240.1:0-3600 GCA_963595625.1 Lachnospiraceae bacterium
TATACCAGGTATTGGAGAGTTTTTCGACATTGTTTGGGCACCTATATCTGCATACGTAATGAAAAAGCTCTATCCCACACGTTCTGGTAAAGTTGCATCCGTAATAGCTTTTATTGAAGAGGCGGTTCCAGGTATCGATTTAATACCATCTTTTACTATTATGTGGTTTTATACATATGTTTTTAAGAAAAAATAAATAAAGTTCTAAAATCGGCGAAAGCCGATTTTTTTTATGATTTCAATTCTTAATAAAATTTTAAATAAAAGTTATATTTGTTAAGATTGAAATTCCCTCTTTATGTTTAAAAAACTACTCTTAGTATGTTCTTTATTTGCTACTTATGTGTTTAATGCTCAGGTAGTAATTAATGAACTTGATTCTGACACTCCCTCTACAGATGTGTTAGAGTTTATTGAATTAAAAACCACAACACCTAACGTTTCTTTAACAGGATATGTGTTGGCTTTATACAACGGTGGGTCGGATGGTAATAGTAATCTATTATATTACGCAATAGATCTTAGTGATATTGTGACAGATGTAAATGGTTTGGCTGTTATAGGTAACCAATTAGTTAGTCCAACTCCTAACTTAATTATCCCTAATAACACTATTCAAAACGGAGCAGATGTAGTTGCTATTTACAGAGGTTCTATAGACGATTTTGTTATTGGATCAGCTGCTACTACAACTAACTTAGTAGATGTATTAGCATATACAACAAGTGGTGGTGCTACTCCAAGAGCATTAATGGAAGCATTGCAAATTACAACCGCTTATAATGAAAACGGCAATAGAAACATTCAAAACCATTCCTTACAACGCCAACCGGATGGTACTTTTATAGCAGCTATGCCAAATCCTTTTCGCCTTAACGATGGGAGTGGAGTAGAGGTTACATCAGTTTCTATCCTGCCATCAACAACGGTTATAACAGAAGGGGAAAATCTTTCGATAGCGTTAGTTTTAAGTAACCCTTTGCCAGAACAAACTACAATTACTTTACAATTAAACAATGGGGCTTTTAATACCCAAGATTTTGCTGGTAATTTAGATTTTACATTTCCAATAGGTACTACAAGTATTACTAAAACCATCCAAATTTTAAATGATGGTGTAACTGAAGGAGATGAGGAATTAAAAATTGGATTTGCAACCATTCCTCAGGATTTAAGACGATTAAACAACAATATACTTGTTCGAGTTTACGATATAAATATTAGAGTTTTAAATTACGGTAGACCAACAGAACCTACATATACTTATGTAGAGAGCACAGCACCTCATGATTATTATCAAAATGCTATTGGTTTAAGTGGAGAAAATCTTAGAATTGCACTACAAAATATTATTGCGGATGAAGAAGTAGTTAGAAAACACACTTACGGCGATATAGTTGAAATTTTAAAAAGTGCGGATTTAGATCCTAAAAACTCATCGAATGTTTGGTTAATGTATAAAGAAACTACTCGTTCTAAAATTGATTATCAAGGTGCTGAATCTAGTAGTACAGGTAAATGGAACAGAGAGCATATTTATCCACAATCTCGTGGTGGATTTAGCGGAGGAACTTCAAGTTCATCAGACGGTTTTGATATTTGGGAGCCTACAAGTAAAACAGATATAGCTGCAGGTCACTCGGACGGTCACCATTTAAGAGCAGAGGATGGCCCAGAAAATTCTTCTAGAAATAATAAAAACTATGGAGGATCAGAATACAACGGATTTATAGGCAATTCTGGAAGTTGGAAAGGAGATGTTGCACGTGCTATTTTTTATATGTGTACTCGTTACGAAGGTTTAAGTGTAGAAAATGGTTTTCCGGCTGAGACAGGTGTGGGAAGAATAGGTGATTTATCAACTCTACTTAACTGGCACCAACAAGATCCCGCTGATGATTATGAAATGAATCACAACAACGTAGTTTATACTTGGCAGTTAAACAGAAATCCTTATATCGATTATCCAGAATTGGTACGATACATTTGGGGAGATTTACAAGGACAACCTTGGCAGCCAACAATGAGTGTTGTAGATGTTTCTACATCAACAATTAAATTATTTCCTAATCCATCTACATCTTATTTTACTGTAGCAGGAATCTCTAACGGAGAAGTAGCTATTTATAATACAGCTGGAAGTTGTGTCATGACAACTAAGTTTACCGAGCATACAAAAATTTCTCATACGTTACCAACAGGTGTATATATGATGCAAATTAAAGCAGATAATAAAATATCAAATCAAAAATTGATTGTTAGATAAATAAAAAAACTCAAGCCTTGGCTTGAGTTTTTTTTATGTTTTTATTATTTCAAAATGATGAAATTGTTCTTTAAAATAATAGTCAATTTTGAGATTTTGAGTTTGATTTATAATGGAGGAAGTTATGGCTAAACCGAGCCCATTAGAATCATTACTATTATTATCCTTATAAAATCTGTTATATATCTTACTAGCGTCCAAACTCCCGTTCGTAGCCGAATTTTTAAAGATGATATTATGCTGATTTATTTCAATAAAAACTTTACCTCCTTTAGGCGTATGCTTTATCGCATTTCGTATTAAATTACTTATAAGAATTTCGCCTAATTCAGGATTAATTTCTACTGTAAAAATTGAATTTTCTATAAATTTAAATATAATAGATTTATAATCAATTAAATCCTGATATTCTTTCCAATACATTTTAAGAATAGAATTCAAATGGACTTCTTGTAATTGTAAAAACTGGTTGTTATCTATTTTTGAAAGTAAAAGTAATGTTTTATTTAGCTTAGACATTCGCTCCAACACTTGTTTAACCTCACTTATTTGTATCAATTGATCTTCATTTAAAACTGGGTCTTCTAATAACGTATCTAATTTATGAACCGCAATTGTAATTGGAGTTTGTAATTCATGAGAAGCATTTTCTGTAAATTGTTTTTGATTTTTAAAGTTTATCTCATTGCTGGATATCATGCTATTTAAACTTTCTTTTAAAATCTTAAATTCATCGACATCCGTTTTACTGATCTCAAATTTCTCTGACTTACCTATTCTATAAGTTTTTAATTTTTTTATAACTTCAAAAAAGGGATTCCATAGTTTTGATAATAGCGTATTGTATAATAAATAAACACTTAATACCATACCTAAATATAAAAACACAAGTGCATAAAGTAAATCCTCCAATAGTTCATCCTCTTCAACGGTTGAGGTTCTTATTTCTATGGCATAATATTTACCGTTGCTGCCTTTAAAATTTGTTTTTAATTCTCTATAAGGTTCTAAATCGTCGTCATATTCCATAAAAATCAATTCATTTTTAAATTGATTTTTTTCAATAAAGGTATCGGATTTATCCAAAGGGGTAATTTTAAATTCTTCAATCCCAAAGGACGAAATGGTGAGTAAGCTTGAATCTTTATACGTTTCCCTAATAATCTGGATTTTACGATTTTTTAAACCATCGTCAATATTATCATATACTTCTTCCAAAATAAAAGCATAAAAAAGTGCTGCCCATAATGCAATTATTAGTAAAAAAGCGATTACTAAATATTTTAAAGTATATGCTTTTAACGTTTTTTTCATTTTTTAAATAAGTTTATAGC
>CAVBJB010000241.1:0-3599 GCA_963595625.1 Lachnospiraceae bacterium
ACAGAATATCCTGTAAATAGAGCAGATTTTACGGTAAATTATAAAGGTGAGACCCTAAAATTTGACGTTGTTTTTAATGTAATTCACGGAACTCCTGGCGAAGACGGACTTTTACAAGCTTATTTTGAGCTTTTAGGAATTAAACAAACGGCATGTAATTTTTATCAAGCAGCGTTAACTTTTAACAAACGTGATTTACTTTCTGTATTAAAACCTTACGGAATTAAAACGGCTAAATCGTGTTATTTAAATTTTGGAGATACCATAGATACGCAAGAAATCATTAACCAAGTAGGTCTGCCTTGTTTTGTTAAACCAAACCGTTCTGGCTCAAGTTTTGGTATTTCTAAAGTACACACTCAAGAGGAATTACTACCTGCCATTGAGGTGGCTTACAAAGAGGATAACGAAATTATCATAGAAAGCTTTTTAGAAGGAACAGAAGTATCTGTAGGTGTTATAAATTACCAAGGGGAAATTAAGGTTTTACCTATGACAGAGATTGTATCGGAAAATGACTTTTTCGACTACGAGGCTAAATATTTAGGAAAATCGCAAGAAATTACGCCGGCTCGTATTGACGAGGAGGTACGTTTAAAAGTAGAAGAAGCTGCTAAAAAAGCTTACAAAGTTTTACAAATGAAAGGTTTTTCACGTTCGGAATTTATAATCGTAAACGGAGAACCCCATATGCTTGAAATGAACACGATCCCAGGGATGACAAACGAGAGTATCTTACCCCAACAAGCTAAAGCAGCCGGTATTTCAATGACTGATTTATTAACTAATGCAATAGAACAAGCTTAATCATGAGACGCGCGGTTTTTCCTGGATCCTTTGATCCTATTACCCTAGGCCACCAAGACATTATACAACGTGCCCTACCTCTTTTTGACGAGATTATCATTGCCATTGGTGTAAATGCCGACAAAAAATATATGTTTACTTTAGAGCAACGTCTGCAATTTATTAAGGATGCCTTTAAAGACGAGCCAAAAATAAAAGTTATAACGTACCAAGGCCTGACGATAGAACTTTGCGAAAAATTAGACGCTCAGTTTATTTTACGTGGTTTGCGCAATCCGGCCGATTTTGAGTTTGAAAAGGCCATTGCCCACACCAACCGTAAACTTTCAAACATCGAAACTATTTTTTTATTAACCGCGGCTAGTACCTCATACATCAGCTCAAGTATTGTAAGGGATGTGTTACGTAACGGAGGCGATTATACGGTTTTAGTTCCGGACTCGGTTAGAGTATAAAATATTAAGGTAAACCATTTAGGTTTACCTTTTTTATTTGTAGCGCAAGGTTTTAGGGCATTACAATGACTTTTTCCTCCCGCTTTCCGCTATATCTTTAGTACTTGCTTACGCCAAGTTACAGCAAGTACCAAAGGATGTCGCTCCAATCGGGGCTAGAGCAAGGCTTATTTCCATTACACTTTTTTTGACGTGTGAGAAATTAATTTATAGCCCCGATAGAGCCGGTATCCTTTTATAAACAGCGACGGTTTATCCGGAGCGTTTTATAAAAGATTGAGGCGAAAGCGGGTTTTATAACTTAGTACGAGGTGAAAACTTAACGCTCCTAAAACAAAAAAAATCGGTAAGGTTGCCCCTACCGATTGTATTATTTTGTTGTAGCTTTTGTGTAGTAATCACTTACTGATTTCCAATCTACAATGTCGAAAATTTTATCTAAATAATCTGCACGCTTGTTTTGGTAATTTAGGTAATAAGCATGTTCCCATACGTCTATTCCTAAAATTGGTGTACCTTTTACAGTTGCGTTTGGCATTAACGGATTGTCTTGGTTTGCTGTAGCTGTAACGGCTAATTTACCGTCTTTAGTTACTACTAACCATGCCCATCCTGATCCAAATTGTTTAGTTCCAGCTTCTTTTAATTGTTTAATTAATTCCTCCTTAGAACCAAAGTTTTCTGTAATGGCTTTAGCTAGCTCTTCAGATAAATCGCCTGGTGTTTGTGCTAAAATATCCCAATATAAATTATGGTTATAATATCCACCTGCATTGTTACGTACAGCTGCGTTGTTAACATCTAAAGTAGTTAAAATCTCTTCGATTGTTTTAGCTTCTAGATCTGTACCTGCAATTGCTTTATTTAAATTGTTTGCGTATCCCACATGGTGTTTACCGTAATGTATTGCAACAGTTTGTGGGTCTATAGCTTTTTCTAAAGCATTGTAAGCGTATTTTAATCCCTTCATTTGGAATTTACCTTCCGCTTTAACATCCGCTGGACTTCCTAAGTCAGCACTTACAGGTTGAGCTTCTTGAGCGGGTAAAGCTTCTGGAATTTGAATTTCTTGTAACTTTTTATCGTCGTTACAACTTACAAGTGCTAATGATACTAGCGCTGTTGATAAAATTATTTTTTTCATAACTTATAGCAATTTTTTAACTTGTTCAATATACGCAATTTTTGCTTGTTCTTGAGTTAAGTGTTTAACTTGCATCCAAGCATTGATTTTAAAAGCGTTTATTAGATTTGAGTAGGCGTTGGTTGGATCGTTTTTAAAGTCTACACTGTTTAAAGTTGCTTGTTTATACAGCCCGTATAAAATAAGTTGGATGTCTTGTGGGACATCCGACTGTTTTATTGTAGTAGAGGCTATATCAAAAAACTTTTCAAATTCAGCATCGATATCCATTCTATTCATTTAGTTTTTAAATTTAGCAATAAGGGTTTTGTTACCTTTGGCTTTATCGTTAAGTTTTACTAAAACCTCAGTTCCTAAGGGTAAATATAAATCTACACGCGAACCAAATTTAATAAAACCTGCATCTTGACCTTGTTTTGCGTAATCACCAACTTTAGCATAGTTAACAATACGTTTAGCTAGTGCTCCTGCAATTTGTCTGTACATTACATCACCAAAGTGTGGATTGTTTACAACTACAGTTGTACGTTCATTCTCTTCGCTAGCTTTTGGATGCCATGCTACTAAATATTTACCTGGGTGGTATTTTGAGTAAACAACATCTCCGTTTAAGGCATAACGAGTAACGTGTACGTTTATAGGAGACATAAAGATTGAGACCATTAATCTCTTTTCTTTAAAGTATTCCGGTTCGTATACTTCTTCAATAACAACAACTTTACCATCTACTGGTGCTAATATAGTATCCATTTGGTCATCAACATAACGCTTTGGATTTCTAAAAAATTGCAGTATTAAAATTAAAAATACTAAAACAGCTACGATAAGTAAAATACGTAACCACTCCAATACAATAAAATGATCTACTAGTAATAATAAAATTACCGCAGTAATTACAGATCCTAAAATGATCTTGGCTCCTTCTTTATGAAACATATTATGAAATAAAAAATAATATTAAATACAAAAACGGTGTGGCGAATATAACACTATCAAGTCGATCTAAAATTCCACCATGACCAGGCATTATATTTCCTGAATCTTTAACACCTGCTGATCTTTTAAATTTAGATTCGACTAAATCTCCTAACGTCCCCATTACACTCATTATTATAGCTGTAACAAACCATTGTAGTGGTGTTAGAAAATCAAAATACATACTTAAAATATAAGATACACCTAAACATACTACT
>CAVBJB010000242.1:0-3516 GCA_963595625.1 Lachnospiraceae bacterium
TGGAACGCTTTTTTGAAAAAATTAAAAAAAAAACCTATTAAATCCTTATCTGCTTATAGATCTAAAACAGATAATTTAACTCGTATTAGTGATGAATTAATACAAAGCATTCCAGTAAAACTTGCAAAGCCACAAATCACCTCTCGTTTAAATAACTTAAATGCCAATATTAAGCATTTAAATTCTTTTATATCACTACAAAACATACCCGTTGATAAAGTGATAAAATTACAAGAATATATTACAAGTGATGTAAACGCTATATTTACTCAGATCGAAGAAATTGTTATAATAAAAAATATTCCTTTAGAAAAAGGAGAATCAGAAATGATTAAACAAGTGCTAGACACTACACGTAGAGCTAATTTTAATTTTGAAAAAGAAATTAAAAAAGATCAAACTCCAAATCCGGATCAAGTTAAATTAGATTTTAATGACATCCCAAGAAATAAAGGATTAAGAAAAGAAATTAGAGATATTAAACCTCTAGAATAATTTTAAGCATTTTGAAAGTAGAAAATTTAAATCTTTACGAGAAATCTTCTAAAGCAAATAAACTTGTTCGTTTGCTGGAAAAACAAGGTACTAAAGTTCATGCTAAGGGATTAATTGGCTCTAGCGTTTCATTTTTAGTACAACATGTATTTGCTTCTATAAATAAATCAATTCTTTTATTAGCTAATGATAAAGAAGAAGCTGCATATCTAACAAATGATCTAGAAAAAATATGCAGTGATAAACATGTTCATTTTTTCCCAGGTTCTTTTAAAAATCCTTATCAAATTGAGGAAGTTGACAATGCCAATGTTTTATTACGAGCAGAAGTTTTAAACCGAATCAATGCCAAGAAAAAACCAGTTATCATTGTTTCTTACCCTGATGCCATTTTTGAAAAAGTGGTAACACGTAAGGAACTGGAAAAAAATACGCTTAAAATGGCTATTGGTGATAACTTATCAATAGACTATGTAAACGAAATTTTGTTTGAATATCAATTTAAACGCGTAGATTTTGTTGCAGAGCCAGGTGAATTTTCGGTTAGAGGAGGAATTTTAGATGTATTTTCATTTTCTAACGATAATCCATACCGTATTGAATTTTTTGGAGACGAGGTAGATTCCATACGAACGTTTGATGTAGAAACTCAACTTTCAATTGAAAGACAGAAAAAGATTACAATCATCCCGAATGTGGAGAACAAAAAGTCGCAAGAAATGCGCGAAAACTTTTTAGATTACGTTTCTAAAGACACACTATTATTTATAAAAAATCCGGAAATGCTCTTTGCACGTCTGGATAAATTATATGCTAAAGCAGAAGAAATTTACGCTAAATTAAATTCTGAAATTGCACGTACTCCGCCTGAAAACATGTTTGTTAATCAGGAAAGTTTTATAAAAAATTCACTAGATTTTTCGATTGTAGATATTGCGACAAAGCCTATTTACAAAACCGAAGAAACTATAGAATTTAACATTCAACCGCAACCCTCTTTCAATAAACAATTTAATCTATTAAAGGAAAATTTAAACGAGAATTCTTTAAACGGAATTAAAAACTATTTGTTTTGTGCTAATGATAATCAAGCCAAACGTTTTAAAGAAATTATCGACTCGGTTGATGATTCTCCAGAAAAATTCAGAAACTTTACGCCTGTAGTTCTATCAATTTATGAAGGTTTTATAGATTTAGATATACAAGCTGCTTGTTACACAGATCACCAAATATTTGAGCGTTACCATAAATTCTCTTTAAAAAATGGGTATACCAAAAAACAAGCCTTTACATTAAAAGAACTTACGGGTTTAAACATTGGGGATTATGTAACCCATATTGACCACGGAATTGGGAAATTTGGGGGTTTACAAAAAATTCAGGTAGATGGTAAATATCAAGAAACCATAAAATTAATTTATGCTGAAAATGATATTGTATACGTGTCAATCCATTCCCTACATAAAATTTCTAAATTTAACGGCAAGGACGGTTCACCACCTAAAGTACATAAATTAGGTTCTAACACTTGGAAGGTTCTTAAACAAAAAACCAAAGCACGCGTTAAGCATATTGCATTTAACTTAATCCAATTGTACGCTAAACGACGCTTAGAAAAAGGATTTGCATTTGCTCCAGATAGTTATTTACAAGCAGAGCTAGAAAGTTCTTTTATCTACGAAGATACGCCGGATCAGTTGAAAGCTACAAACGATGTTAAAGCAGACATGGAGTCAGAGAGACCTATGGACCGTTTGGTTTGTGGTGATGTTGGTTTTGGTAAAACAGAGGTTGCTATTAGAGCAGCCTTTAAAGCGGTAGATAACAGCAAACAAGTAGCCATATTAGTTCCCACAACCATTTTGGCATTCCAACATTATAAAACCTTTAGTGAACGTTTAAAAGGCTTACCTGTTCGAGTAGAATACTTAAACCGATTTAGAACCGGAAAAGTAAAAACTCAGATTATAAATGACCTTGCAGACGGTAAAGTTGATATTATTATTGGTACACACCAATTGGTTAATAAAACCATTAAATTTAAAGATTTAGGTTTATTGATTATAGACGAGGAGCAAAAATTTGGTGTAGCCGCAAAAGACAAACTTAAAACAATTGCTAACAATATAGATACACTAACCCTAACAGCAACTCCAATACCAAGAACCTTACAGTTCTCATTAATGGCCGCTAGGGATTTATCTGTGATCACCACTCCTCCACCTAACCGATATCCGGTTGAAACTAATGTGGTAGGTTTTAATGAAGAAACAATACGTGATGCTATCTCTTACGAGATTGAACGTGGCGGTCAAGTGTATTTTATTAATAACAGAATCGAAAATATTAATGAAGTAGCCGGTATGATCCAGCGTTTAGTTCCAAATGCACGTGTTGGAATTGGACATGGACAAATGGACGGTAAAAAGCTCGAGGAACTTTTACTTGCATTTATGGATGGTGCTTTTGATGTTTTAGTTGCCACCACAATTATTGAAAGTGGTTTGGATGTACCAAACGCTAACACCATTTTTATAAACAACGCCAACCATTTTGGTTTATCCGATTTACACCAAATGCGTGGCCGCGTGGGTAGAAGTAATAAAAAAGCCTTTTGCTATTTTATATGCCCTCCCTATTCAGCAATGACTGAAGATGCACGCAAACGTATACAAGCGCTAGAACAATTTAGTGATTTAGGTAGCGGATTTAAAATTGCTATGAAGGATCTAGAGATTAGAGGTGCTGGAGATATTTTAGGTGGAGAGCAATCAGGGTTTATCAATGATATTGGATACGATGCGTACCAAAAAATCATGAATGAAGCCGTTGAAGAGTTAAAAGAAAATGAATTTAAAGATTTATTTGAAGAAGAAAATAAACCTGAAAATAAAATTTATGTAAAAGAAGTAAACATAGATTCTGATTTCGAAATCCTGCTCCCAGACACTTATGTAAACAACATTTCTGAACGTTATAATTTATATACTGATTTATCAAATTTAAAAACAGAAGAAGAAT
>CAVBJB010000243.1:0-3512 GCA_963595625.1 Lachnospiraceae bacterium
CTTTAAGTTTACCTTTTTAATAATCTAGCTTTCATTTTACTAAAAAACTCAGGGGTTACCCCGGTATAAGATGCGATATGTTTTTGAGGAATACATTGAATAAAATCAGGATACTTTTTACAGAATTTTTCATATCTATCCTCTGCTGTCAAAGATAAATTATCAATTAACCGTTGTTGATGTGCAATGACAGAATTTTCAATTAAAATCCTAAAAAAGCGTTCCATTTTAGGGACTAAATCGTATAGTCTTTGCTGATTTTCTTTACTCAATCGATATACCTTTGCATCGCTTATAACAGATAAATATTGTTGTGCAGGTTTGTTTGAGAATAAGCTATACATATCCGTAATAAACCAATTGGGAGCTGCAAAACTTAAAACATGTTCAACACCATTTGTATCAACGGTATAGCTTCGTAACATACCATCTAAAACAAAATAAGTTTCAAGGGCAATTTCTCCTGGTTTTAATAAAATACTTTTAGCTTTAAATTCGTCATAAGTAACTAAAGAAAGTACTATGTCTTTTTCCTCTTCAGTTAAATTTACATGTTTCTCTATTGTATTTAATAGTAAGTTCAAAGTGATTTATTTTAATGATTGATAGTATTGCTTGGCTCAATATGAATAATAATATAACCTAGTTCCGGAATCTTTTCGTTTAATGTATCTTTAAGTACATGACCCAAATCATGACTTACTCTAACGGTCATGTTTTCATCTACAATAGTATGCAATTCTACGTGATATTTGGTTCCTGATTTTCTTATAAAACATTTTTCGGTATCCAATATTCCAGGTACGCTTAATGAAACTTTTCTGATCTTAGCTTCAACTTCAGGAAATAACGTTTGATCCATTACCTCACTAAGTGCGGGTCTTAAAATTTTATAACTGTTGTAAACAATAAGTAATGAGGCAAAAAGCGCGGCCCAATCGTCTGCAGATTCAAAACCTTTGCCCATAAATAAAGCAATTGTAATTCCAAAAAAAGCAGTGATAGAGGTTATAGCATCGCTTCTGTGATGCCAAGCATCAGCTATAAGTGCAGAGGAGTTTAATTTTCTACCTTTTCTGACTACTATTTGGTAGGATGTTTCTTTCCAAATAATAATTCCAGCAAGTACAATTAAGGTCCAGGCTTTTGGAGACTCATGTGGCGTTCTAATATTCTCAATACTTTGGTAAGCAATAAAAGCCGCAGAACCTAATAAAATCCCCACTACTAAAATTGTAACTAAAGCTTCTGCTTTACCGTGACCGTAGGGATGATCTTCATCCGCAGGTTTATGAGCATATTTAATACCAAAAAGCACCAAAAAACTTGCAAAAACATCAGCCGTAGATTCAATAGCATCAGCAATTAAAGCATACGAGTTACCTAAAATTCCGGCACTTCCTTTTATTAATGCTAATAATATACTACTGAGTATACTAAAATAGGTTGTTTTTTCGGCCTCTAACTTTGTCTCGCTCATTCCTCTAAATTTTATGTAAAGTTAAAATCTTAAATTTAGATTTTATCCTTTTTAACAAAAAGAAATCCTGCCGAAGCAGGATTCTATATTATTTATTGACTTTTATTAAAGCAGCTGTATCCTTAGCTCTTTCTATTAACGTTTCTATCGGAGTTTGCGTATTATCGTACGTAACTACAACTCCCATACGTCTATAAGGTCTAGAGGTTGGTTTACCAAACAATCGTAAATCTGTTTTTGGTAATCCAGCTACGTTTTCGACACCTGTAAAATATGGTACATCCGAATTTTCTTCGGCCAAAATTACCGCCGAAGCTCCATTACGTTCTAACGTGATTTCTGCAATTGGGTAGCTTAAAATGGCACGTAAATGCAACTCAAACTCATTAAAATTTTGCGTATTTGCCAAAGTCACCATACCTGTATCGTGTGGTCTAGGAGATAATTCTGAAAAATAAACCCCATCATCCGCCAAGAAAAATTCAACACCAAAAAGTCCAGCACCACCTAAGGCCTCTGTAACTTTTTTAGCCATTTCCTGAGCTTCTGTAATATCTTTATCATTAACTAAAGCCGGTTGCCAACTTTCCTGATAATCGCCACGTTCTTGTCTATGACCAATTGGTGGGCAAAACAGAGTTGGTAAACCATTGTTTTGAGTTACGGTTAATAAAGTAATTTCCGAATTAAACTTAACAAAAGCCTCCACAATTACTTCAACCACATCCCCGCGCGAACCCTCAACCGCATAAAGCCAAGCTTTCTCAATATCCGCCTCGGATTTTATTGTAGATTGTCCTTTGCCTGAAGAACTCATTAAAGGCTTCACCACACAAGGGATTCCAACCTCTCCTACCGCTTGTTTTAATTCCTCAGCTGTTGTAGCATATCTATAATTTGCCGTACGCAATCCTAAATCCTTAGCTGCTAAATCTCGAATCGCTTTTCGATTCATCGTAAAATTTGCAGCTTTAGCTGAGGGTACAACTGTAATTCCTTGTTTTTCGTAGTCGTAAAAACGCTCCGTCCTAATCGCCTCAATTTCCGGAACCACAAAATCAGGTTTATGTTTTGCAATCACAGCATCTAAAGCCTCGCCATCTAACATGTTAATCACTTCAAACTCATGTGCCACTTGCATAGCCGGAGCACCCGCATAACTATCCACCGCAATAACATATTGCCCCAAACGCTGAGCCGCAATTACAAACTCTTTACCTAATTCTCCCGAACCTAATAAAACTATTTTTTTCATTCTTGTTGTGTTGTTTTAAGCACTAAAGATACCCCGATTTTTTAAGAAATAAAATCAAATTTTTTTTTGGGCGTTCCCCTACGGGTCGGGCTTTACGTTACAAGCTTTTGTTCCATTTTATTCCACAAAAGGCTTTACACTGCAATCCCTAACGCGGCTCGCGGATATTTAGTTTTGTCTTATTTAATAAGTTTAAAAACAACAAATGGACTTATTTAAGTCCATTTGTTTACAATAGTTTTACGGGAAGTGTCACATAACCTTGCGCTTTTATTCCCCATTGTTTTTCCCAGTCGGAATTATAATCTGTATTTACAATATAAACGTTATACGTGTCTTTATACAAATTGTAAAGTTCAAACATTTGTTTGTTTATTTTGTATTTTTCGGCATAAACACTTGTGGTAAAAAATACGGTTGGTTTGTTTGAATCTGTTTTAAATTCAGAATTAGTATTCCATTTAAAATTTGTTATAAAATTGGATAATGTTTCGTCTGTATAAATAATATCCTTTTTAGTATTATAATTTTTTAAATAATTTGGAGCAATGGCTCCACACGATTTGTCTTCTGGGTTAAAATTAATTTGCTTACCATTTTCGTCAAATAGTATTACTTGATCTGGAATAAATAATTTTTTATCTAATAAATTTTGTAATCCGTTTTTATCCTTTAGTACTAAATAATTAGGGATGTTTTTTTTACTGTAAAAAGAATCAATTGCCACAGTACTAATTTTAATTGTATTTATATCTCTTGGTTTTGTAACCATGCAAG
>CAVBJB010000244.1:0-3510 GCA_963595625.1 Lachnospiraceae bacterium
ACCCCAAACAGCCTCTGCAAGTGTAGTTTTTTGAATTAATTTTTCGGGTCTTAAAGCAAAAAACAACATTACTTCAAACTCTTTTCTATTCAAAATAATTTCGGTATCGTTTATAAAAAAACGTCTATTTGTTGGGTCAATTTTTAAATTTTTATATATAACCAAAGGATTTCCGTTGTTATTTTTACGCCTGATGGATGATTTAATTCGTGCATTTAATTCGATTAAGTGATAGGGTTTGGCTAAGTAATCATCTGCTCCAAAATTTAAACCTGTTACTTTATCTTCTACAGCAATTTTGGCTGATAAAATTATCACAGGAGTATCAATATTTTCTTCTTTAATTTTTTTTAAGAGATCCATTCCGTCACCATCGGGTAGCATTAAATCAAGTAATATGCAATCATAGATATAATTAAAAACTTTGTCTTGAGCTGTTCTTAAATTTAAAGCAAATTCAACCACATAGTTTTCTTTTTCTAAAAATTTTTTGGTTACCTCTAAGAGTTGAGGTTCGTCTTCTATAATTAGAATTTTCATTTCTCTTATTTTATTACAAAGATAATGACTAAATTAAAACGAAAATATAATAAAAAAAGCACTGAATATTCAGTGCTTTAGGATTTACTTAATTAATGCTTGTTTGGCGTCGAATTTAAATTCTTTACCATTATTTAGTTCGATTTTATACTTATTATCTTTAAACTCGTAATCTGTAATATATTGTCCAGGAACATTTGCTTTAACGTAGTTTAAAATTCCGTTTGGGATTATTCCTTCTGGGATTTTTTGGTCGTTTCCGTCAATTTCAACAGGGACACCGTTAATGTCAAAATCTATTTCTTGGCCGGATGCTAATTTAACTTCAAATCCAGATGCTGTTGATTTAGCCTCTGTAATGGATACATTTGGAAAATGTTTTTTAAGAAAATCGTTTGTATTTTGACTTAGGTTTTTTGTTACGTCATTTACAGCTTCTACAACTTCTTGTGAGGCAGCAGCTCCATCATAAGCAACGTCGTTTACTACCTCTGGCGTAATCCCTTTGTCAGCATCTATTTTAGTGTCTTTTTTACAAGATACAATAGATAATGCTGTAATTGCTGCTGCAAATGTTAAGATGAGTTTTTTCATACGTTCTGATTTTTAGTTATGATTTAAGAACGTAAATATTTGTAATTAAGTACATTTTATCCATAAAAAAACCTGCAGTAAGCAGGTTTTAAAATCTTAGAAGTTTGGACTAAGTGTGTATTTTTTGTAAAAATTGTCAAGTATTTCTACTACTTCATCTTCTGTATCCACAACTTTAATTAAGTTCATATCTTCAGGAGATGCGTTTTGGTATTTCTCGATCATTACGGTTTTAAACCAATCAATTAATCCTGACCAAAATTCTCTACCTACTAAAATAATAGGGAATTTTCCAATTTTTTTAGTTTGGATAAGGGTAATAGCTTCAAATAATTCATCTAAAGTTCCAAATCCTCCTGGCATTACAACAAATCCTTGAGAATATTTTACAAACATTACTTTGCGTACAAAAAAGTAATCAAAGTTTAAGTTTTTGTCTTTATCAATATACGGATTAAAGTGTTGCTCAAAAGGTAAAACAATGTTTAAACCAACAGATACACCACCACCCATGTGAGCACCTTTATTACCTGCTTCCATAATACCAGGACCACCACCAGTTATCACTCCATATCCGGCTTTAGATATTTTGTATGCTATACGTTCTGCTAATGCATAGTAAGGATTGTCTGGTTTTGTGCGTGCAGATCCAAATATAGAAACACAGGGTCCTATGCGGCCCATTGTTTCGTATCCGTTAACGAACTCAGACATAATTTTAAAAATAGCCCAAGAGTCGTTAGCACGAATTTCGTTCCACGTTTTTTGTTGGAATTTCTCTTTTATTTTTAATTCTTCTTTTTCGAATTCTTCGTTTATCATATTTTCAAAAATAAAATTGCAAGATGACTAAGATAATTCTTTTTTCAAGAACTTGGCAGTAAAGCTTCGTTTATTTTTCACAATTTGTTCTGGTGTACCTTCAGCTACAATTTGTCCTCCACCTTTTCCGCCCTCGTATCCTACATCTATTATATAATCAGCTATTTTAATTACATCCATATTATGTTCTATAATTAAAACCGTATTTCCTTTATCTACTAATTTTTGTAAAACCTCCATTAGTACTCTAATATCCTCAAAGTGTAAACCTGTAGTAGGTTCATCTAAGATATAGAACGTGTTACCTGTATCTTTTTTAGAAAGCTCTGTAGCTAATTTAATACGTTGAGCCTCTCCTCCAGATAAAGTTGTTGATTGTTGACCTAGCGTAATATATCCTAGACCTACGTCCTGGATGGTTTTAATTTTACGATAGATTTTAGGGATATTCTCAAAAAAAACAACAGCCTCATCTACGGTCATTTCTAAAACATCTGAGATGGATTTGCCTTTGTATCTAATCTCCAGTGTTTCTCTATTAAAACGTTTTCCATTACATGTTTCGCATTCTACATACACGTCTGGTAAAAAGGCCATCTCTATGGTTCTTACTCCAGATCCTTCGCAAGTTGAACATCGCCCACCCGAAACATTAAAGCTAAAACGACCGGATTTATATCCTCTAATCTGAGCTTCTGGTGTTTGAGTAAATAAATTTCTTATTTCTGTAAACACTTCGGTATATGTAGCCGGATTAGAGCGAGGAGTTCTACCAATTGGGCTTTGGTCTATAGCAATAACTTTATCTATATGTTCCAAACCTTCAATCTTTTTAAATGGCATTGGTTCCTTTAATGCGTTAAAAAAGTGTTTGTTAAGAACGGGATATAAAGTTTCGTTTATTAATGTTGATTTTCCAGATCCAGATACCCCGGTAACTACGGTTAATGTTCCTAAAGGGAATGTTGCGGTTACATTTTTTAAATTGTTACCAGTAGCTCCAATTATTTTTAGTGTCTTGCCGTTCCCTTCTCTACGTTTTTCTGGGATGGCTATATTTAATTCTCCTTTTAAATATTGAGCGGTTAATGTATCTTCCTTTAAAAGTTCTTTTGGTGTTCCTTGAGAAATGACGTTACCACCGTATTTACCCGCTTTAGGACCAATATCGATTACATAATCGGCACTCTCAATCATATCTTTATCGTGTTCAACAACTAAAACGGAGTTACCAATATCTCTTAATTGAGTTAAAGAATTTATTAGTTTTTCGTTATCTCTTTGGTGTAACCCAATACTTGGTTCATCTAAAATGTATAATACACCTACAAGTTGTGATCCTATTTGTGTTGCTAATCGAATACGTTGAGCCTCGCCACCAGAAAGTGTTTTAGAACTTCTGTTTAATGATAAATAATCTAACCCTACGTCTAATAAAAATTGTAATCGCGTTCTAATTTCTTTGATAACTTCAGCTGCGATAGCACGTTGCTTTTCAGATAATAAAGTTTCGATTTCACTAAAAAACAAAGCCAAATCTACTATATCTAAACC
>CAVBJB010000245.1:0-3482 GCA_963595625.1 Lachnospiraceae bacterium
GTTTTAGGTTATTTTGCAGATGTATTCTCGATAGACACAGTGTATCATATAACAGCATTTTTACCATTACTTGGAATTTTAACGTATTATTTACCTAATATTAAGCCTATTGGAAAGAAAATTTAAGTTTATTTTTATGTTTTTTCTGAATATAATTTTCTAAATTTATTCAGTATAACTAAAAAAAGATTGAGTATGTCTACACTACGTTTAGGAGATCTTGCTCCAAATTTTAATTCCGAAACATCATTAGGACCTATAGATTTTCATGAATGGTTAGGAAATTCATGGGGTATATTGTTTTCTCACCCAGCAGATTTTACACCTGTGTGTACGACAGAATTAGGGACAGTTGCGAACTATCAATCAGCATTCGAAAAACGCGGTGTAAAAGTTATTGCTGTAAGTGTTGATGGTAAAGAATCTCATTTAGATTGGATAAAAGATATTGAAGAAACACAAAACGTAACAGTTAATTATCCAATTATAGCAGACGAGAATAGAGTTGTAGCCGAATTATATGATATGATTCATCCAAATGCAAACGATAAACTAACGGTACGTTCTGTATTTATTATTGATCCGGCAAAAAAAATTAGACTTATTTTAACTTACCCAGCTTCTACTGGTAGAAATTTTGACGAGATTATTCGAGTAATTGATTCTTTACAATTGGTTTCAGAATTTCCTGTAGCTACCCCTGCAAATTGGAATGTAGGAAATGATGTAATTGTTGCAAATTCGATTCCATCAGAAGAGATAAAAGCTAAATTTAATCAAGATCATAAAGAAATTAAGCCTTATTTGCGTTACATTGCTCAACCAAATTAATTAAATTAGCATCTAGAATTTAATCTCTAGAAGCGATGAATACAATAACGAAAAATAATATAACACCAGAAATGATTGCTCAACTAGAACAAATAGTAGGGCAATCATTTTTATTTTTAGATACAGAGGTTTTAAAAGAATACGGACACGATGAGACCGAAGATTTTAATTTTCCTCCTCAAATTGTCTTAAAACCGGGAACGACTGAAGAAATTTCTGAAATCATGAAATGGGCCACTAACTATAAAATTCCTGTGACACCTATAGGAGGTAAAACGGGATTAAGTGGAGGCGCGCTAAGTATACATGGCGGTATAGGTCTTTCTATGGAACGTTTTAATTCGATCTTAGAAATAGATGAAAAAAATCTTCAAGTAATAACTCAACCAGGAGTTATAACTCAAGTACTTAGGGATACTTTGGCTCAAAAAAATCTTTTTTATCCTGTAGATCCATCAAGTCAAGGAAGTTGTTTTATAGGTGGGAATATTGCCGAAAATTCGGGTGGGGCTCGAGCGGTAAAATACGGTACTACAAAAGATTATGTTTTAAATCTTGAAGTTGTACTTCCTAATGGAGATATTATTTGGACAGGTGCAAATACTTTAAAAAATTCGACGGGATACAACCTAACACAATTGATGGTGGGAAGTGAGGGTACTTTGGGTATTATCACAAAAATAGTTTTAAAACTCTTACCATTACCTACACATAATGTCTTAATGTTAGTGCCATTTTATAAAGCAGAGCAAGCATGTGAGGCGGTTTCGGCAATTTTTAGAGCAGGGATAACTCCTAGCGCATTAGAATTTATGGAACGCGATGCAATTACTTGGACCCTTCAGTTTATTGATGGAGTTAATGTTCCTGTTGGGGATAATATTCAAGCTCATTTGTTGATAGAGGTCGATGGACATTATCCTGATGTCTTATTTTCTGAGGCTGAAAAAATAATGGAAGTAGTGGAGGCCTACGATATTGATGAAGTTTTATTTGCAGATACTGACGAACAAAAAAATGCATTATGGAAATTAAGAAGAGCTGTTGCTGAAGCTGTTAAAGCTAATTCTGTTTATAAGGAAGAGGATGCTGTAGTACCACGATATGAATTACCACGTTTACTTGCTGCCGTAAAAAAGGCGGGGGCTACTTATGGATTTAAATCGGTTTGTTATGGGCATGCAGGAGATGGAAATTTACATATAAACATAATTAAAGGAGATATGACTAACGAACAGTGGATTAATGAAGTACCTAAAGGGATTACAGAAATTTTTAAAGAAACCGTTCGTCTTAAAGGGACACTCTCTGGAGAGCACGGTATTGGTTTAGTACAAAAAAACTATATGCCTATAGCTTTTTCTGGAGTCGAATTAAGTTTAATGAAAGCAATTAAACAAGTTTTTGACCCGTTACATATTTTAAATCCTGGTAAAATATTTCCTGATGAAATTTAAAATTGATGGTTTTGTACTGGCAATTATAGCTACAGTTATTATAGCTTATATATTCCCTTTTTTTGGATCGGAAAAAAGTCCAATAGATTTAAATATTGTAAGTACAATAGGTATTTCTATAATTTTTCTGTTTTACGGAATTAAATTAAATAAAGAAAAACTAAAAGCGGGTTTATTAAACTGGAAATTACATGTTCTAATACAAGCTGCAACCTTTGTATTATTTCCTGTATTGGTTTTAATTTTTAAACCTTTAATTCCTTCAGGTAACTTAAGTCAAACGTTATGGCTAGCCTTTTTTTTCTTGGCGAGTTTACCCTCAACGGTTTCTTCATCTGTAGTTATGGTTAGTTTGGCAAAAGGGAATATTCCTGCTGCAATTTTTAATGCTAGTATCTCTGGGATTATAGGGATTTTAGTAACACCCTTATGGATGGGAATGTTTTTAAAAAATAACAGTACAGGATTTGATTTTACACAAACCTATATTGACCTGCTCATACAAATAGTTTTGCCTGTTTTGATTGGGTTTTACTTACAAAAATATTTAGCCAAATTTGCATCAAAATACGCAAATGCGTTAGCTAAATTTGACAAGGCAATCATATTATTAATAATATATAAAAGTTTTGCACATGCCTTCGAGATCCATCTATTTGACGAAGTATCAGTCCTAACCTTAGTAATTATTGCATTAGGTGTATTGTTACTATTTGCAATACTTTATTTCGTTTTGCATATACTGACGCAAAGATTACATTTTTCGGAAGAAGATAAAATTACTACTCTCTTCTGCGGAAGCAAAAAATCATTAGTTCATGGTACCGTATTCTCTAATGTAATGTTTAAAGGTAGTACTTCGCTTGGTATAATTTTGTTACCCATAATGATTTATCATGCTATTCAGATAGTTTTGATTAGTTTTATAGCTCAAAAATATAGTAAAAGATAATTGTTAAAAATAAAAACCGTAATGTTTTTAAATAAAAACCGTAATGAATTCAGGATTAAACATGATATTTTTACATACCGTTTTAAACATGGTATCATTCATTACAATTAGGGGCATTTTTGTAAGAATTAAAAGGGAATATGTTGAAAATGTTAATTCCTGACTATAAATTAATATACTCAATTAAATGATCTTCCTACAAAACAGAACATTTACTATTCCTACTAAGAAAAAAACAGGGT
>CAVBJB010000246.1:0-729 GCA_963595625.1 Lachnospiraceae bacterium
AGCTTAATCAACAAACCAACTGTCATTTACTTTTGGTCCACAAAATCCATTTCACACCTGGAGTCTGCCCATAAAAAAGTAGAAGATTACACTAAAAAATACCCAAACATAAAATTCATTTCCATAAACATAGACGACGATTTTATTAGCTGGAAAAAGTCTTTATCACAATACAACTTTAACAAAGACCTAGAATTTCACAATACCAATTACAAAAACTCTAAGGACAAGTGGGTTATCACTAAAATTCACAGAACCATAATTTTAAATCCAGACGGAACCATTAAAAATGCATTTACCAACCTTTTTGACTCCGATTTCGATACCAATTTAAAATAAATAAAAAGCCGATTTCTTATAAAAGGAACCGGCTTTTATTATAATACAATACAAATATTTTGGGCGTTACCCGCCGCTTAAACCAAGCATTACATGTAAAATCATCGGCGGGTCGCGCTGTACGCACTCGCTCTTGTTCCATTACATTCCACAAGGAGCTCAAACAAAGCTCCCATCGCTAACGCAAAAAGAGTTGCTTTAATGGCAACTCCTTTTCTATATTAGTTTTTCTTGATAAATTTTCTAACCGTTTTACCTTTTTCAGTTTCAATAGTTACAAAGTAAGTACCCTTGCTCAAACCATTACAATCAACATTAACCTCATTTTCAAAACTATTTTTGGCAAAAACTAATTGCCAAGCAAGTTATAAACATGAGTACTCTTAATAG
>CAVBJB010000246.1:739-3480 GCA_963595625.1 Lachnospiraceae bacterium
GATAAATTTTCTAACCGTTTTACCTTTTTCAGTTTCAATAGTTACAAAGTAAGTTCCCTCGCTTAATCCAGAACAATCAAGGTTAAAACTTGCATTAGCTATATCCTTATTCATAACTTCTTGTCCTAAAATAGTATAAACGCGAATTTTATTTATTACAACATCACCAGTAAACGATAAAGTATTTACAACAGGATTAGGATACATTTTTATAGCATTTAAATAAAAATCCTCAGTCGATAATTCCGTACTCAAAGTAGTAAAATTAACAGGTCCTACCCAGTTACTAAATTTACCATAACTACAAACCTTACGTACATAAACCTCATAATTTGTTTCGGGTGTTAAATTTGTTGCTCCAACTGTAGTAGCGTTATTTAAAGCCACGAATCCAGAGGTAGGCACACCTGTTCCGGCAGGTTGCACCACATACTGGAAATTATTAGAACTATCAACTAATTCATTTTCCCAACTTAGAGTTGCGGTCGTATCTAAGATGTTAGTAACCGCTAGGTTATTGGGTGCATCACAGTTTACCGCTGGTGGAGTCCATCTAAAAATTAAACCATTAGCTGGTTTTACTGTATTTGATAATAAACAAGTAGCTATCGAACTTGTAGATTGTACAGTTCCAGCCCAGTTATTAGCTGTAGTTCGTGCATTTATATCATTAACAGACGTACCTTTTAGTCCAACTTGAGCGGCACCTCCAACCGGAATAATATTTCCATACACAACCTCAATAACATTAGTAGTTTCATACAATTTAATATTAAAATTAACATTGTAATTACTATCCTCCGCTGTTGAATAATTAGTGAATTTATTCCAATAAATTGTAAATACACGATTAGGCGCAGATCCTGATGAACTATAACCAAAGGTTCCATCTGTTACAAAAACACCTAAACCAGTATGATATCGAGCTCTAGCTTTTAATCCTGTATTAAATCCAGCAATAATATTAGTGGCTGATGTAGTATTAAAGATTGTAGTACCATTAGAGGATGTATTTCCCATTCTAATAAAACCATTGGTACATGCAGAAATTGAGGTATAAGGATTACCATTAAAATAAAAGGTAAAGGGTAAATTTATAACATATGTTTCATTAGCATTACTATAATAATATGTTCCTTGATAACCCAATGAAGAACCACTACTAGATACAGTTCCACCAGTATCTGTACTAAAAGTATACGAACTAACTTGTGCATTTATTTTAAATGCTAATAATAAAATTAAAAGAGTAATTTTTTTCATAAATATTTTTTAGTAAAAATATAAAGGCGGGCCTACTAAATTTAACCTAATTTATGAAAACTCCTTTTGAGCATACCAAATACCCAATTGAGTTTGTAAAGCTATTTTTAAAATAAACAAAAAGCCGATTTCTCGTTCAAGAAATCGGCTCTTTTATAACATGTAACTTTTATTTAATAAATAATTAAAACCTTTGATTAAGATAAAGCGGCTTTAACTTGATCTGCAGCTTCTTGGAATAATACTGCTGATAAAATTGGCATACCAGAGGCATCGATTAGCTCTTTTGCTACTTCTGCATTTGTACCTTGTAAACGTACAATAATTGGTACATTAATAGAGTCTCCCATATTTTTATATGCATCAACAACTCCTTGAGCTACACGGTCACAACGTACAATTCCACCAAAAATATTAATTAAAATTGCTTTTACATTAGGATCTTTTAAAATGATACGGAATGCTGTTTCAACACGTTTAGCATCTGCAGTACCTCCTACGTCTAAAAAGTTTGCTGGCTCAAATCCTGCATACTTAATTAAGTCCATAGTTGCCATTGCTAAACCTGCTCCGTTAACCATACAACCTACAGTACCATCTAAATCAACGTAGTTTAATCCTACCTCTTTAGCTTCAACTTCAATTGGATTCTCCTCACGTGTATCACGCATCTGTGCTAAATCCGGGTGGCGGTATAAAGCGTTCTCATCTAAAACAACTTTTGCATCAACCGCTAAAATTTTATTATCAGACGTTTTTAATACAGGGTTAATTTCAAATAAAGAAGCATCAGCTCCTACATAAGCTTTATATAACGAATCAATAAATTTTACCATTTGTTTGAAAGCCTCACCAGATAAACCTAAGTTAAAAGCAATTTTACGTGCTTGAAAACCTTGTAAACCTAATGCTGGATCAATTTCTTCAGTAAAAATTAAGTGTGGTGTATGCTCAGCAACTTCTTCAATATCCATTCCACCTTCAGTAGAATACATAATCATGTTTCTACCTGTTGCACGATTTAGTAAAACTGATACATAAAATTCAGATGTTTCAGATTCTCCAGGATAATAAACATCCTCAGCAACTAAAACTTGGTGTACACGTTTACCTGTTGGTGGTGTTTGCGGTGTAATTAAATCCATACCAATAATTTGACCCGCTATTTCTTTAACTTGATCTAAATTTTTAGCTAATTTAACTCCCCCACCTTTACCGCGTCCACCTGCGTGGATTTGTGCTTTAATTACGTGCCATCCTGTTCCAGTATCCTCAGTTAATTGTTTTGCTTTTTCTACAGCTTCTTCAGCAGATGTTGCTACGTAACCTCTTTGTACGGTAACACCATATTGGGCTAATATTTGCTTCCCTTGGTATTCATGTAAATTCATAACTACTATTTGTTTGTTTTGCGATGTTATATTAATTTAAACAAAAATATAAAATTTGGGGTGGGTATATAAAATATACTCATCTTT
>CAVBJB010000247.1:0-2964 GCA_963595625.1 Lachnospiraceae bacterium
ATTCTGTTTCCCACTGTAATCTCTCAGGCGATTTGTAACGTTCGTGAGAACCAGATGTTGAGTGACCTTGTGGTTGTGTAAGTTCATCAACATGAATTAATACAGGGATGTGTCTGGTACGTGCAATTTCACTGGCTTTTTGGTAGGTTTCAACTAAATTAGCGTAATCCCAACCTTTAACTCTAAAAATTTCGTATCCATTAGTACCTTCTTCTCTCTGAAAACCTTTTAAAATTTCAGAGATATTTTCTTTCGTTGTTTGGTGTTTCGCATGAACTGAAATTCCATATTCATCGTCCCAAACACTCATAACCATTGGTACTTGTAAAACACCAGCAGCGTTTATCGTTTCAAAAAATAACCCTTCTGATGTTGAGGCGTTTCCAATAGTTCCCCATGCAACTTCATTTCCGTTTACAGAAAATTTATCTGAAGCTATACCTTCAACATTTCTATAAATTTTAGATGCTTGAGCTAAACCTAATAAACGTGGCATTTGCCCTGCTGTAGGCGAAATATCTGATGATGAATTTTTTTGTTGTGTTAAATTTTTCCAATTCCCTTGAGGGTCTAAAGATTGAGTAGCAAAATGGCCTCCCATTTGTCTACCACCACTCATAGGTTCTTGATCTATATCTACATGTCCGTATAATCCTGCAAAAAATTGTTGTGGAGTTAGAGCTCCAATAGCCATCATAAAAGTTTGATCGCGGTAGTATCCAGATCTAAAATCGCCATTTTGAAAAGCTTTTGCTAAGGCTAACTGAGGAATTTCTTTTCCATCCCCAAAAATTCCAAATTTTGCTTTTCCTGTTAGTACTTCTCTACGACCTAATAAACTACATTCTCTACTAACTCTAGCAATTTTATAATCACGTAATACTTCAGTTTTAAAATCTTCAAAAGATAACACTTCTTTAGTTGTAGTTTGGTTCATAATTATAAAAATTGATTACTACAAATTTAATTAAATATTGAAAATATCCAAGATTTCAATTAAATTAAATTGCTTTTTTGATAAATTGAACGTGTTTAAAACGTTTTTTTTTGATATTTTTTTAATAAAATATCTATTTATCCTAACTTATTGTAATTTATTACAACCATTTTCTTGTAAATAATGAAAGTAAGGTTTTGGGACTTATTGTAAAAACAAATCGTATTTTTTCATTATAATTGGGTTGAGATATTTCCCATCCGTTGTTGGAATAAATAGGGAAGTAAAGTTCAAAATAATCTTGAACTAAGTTTAAACGAATTCCGGTATCGTAAATAAATTTTGGGTCAGCGTATTTATTTTTCATGAATCCAAAATCAGAATATCCTTCTATCCAATTCCAAATGGTATAGCTAAAGTTAGAAGTTGCCAGCCATTGGTCTGCAAATCGCTGATTAAACTTTGATTTAAATCCTCCCTCTGCCAATATAAATTGTTGAGATAACAGTCCTGTGGATTCTGATCGTCCTAACAATCCATAATCGTATAAATAGTCCGTTGGTCTATCTACCCCAAAATCAAAAAAATTGGATTGTGTTTTTCTGTACATAAAAATACCGGCATAGCCTCGTACGGTAAAATGTCTGTTGTCGTTAAATAGTTTTCTAAAATGTATATCACCGCTTAATTTTCCAAATTTATTTGCGGTTTGTACATCAAATCCAAACTTATATAATCGGGTAAATTCGTGTTCAGAATTGTTATATTTTAAATTGAAAACAGCATAATTTTCGTCTAAAGGATTTAAATAAAGGCTTTTTTCGCGATCTAAAATTACGTATCGCGCAATGATACTTTGTACAGCATTCTTCCTTAAGTTTAAATCTCTAAAGCTAAAAATTACCGATGGTGATATTTTGTAATATCGAGCATTTGGTGCATAATGATAGGTGTGTCCAAAAACATTATAACGAATGTTATATAACGATTGATTCCTTATAATTTGATTGTACGTAAAACTTGCATTACCAATTAAGCTTTTAGTATTCCATGAAAGGGTTGGAGCCACATCAAAAGTAAAAGGTTTTACAAAAACCCCTTTATTATTTAAACTTAGTGCTGGTGAAATCCCATCGTAATAATTGTAGGCAAATTCCGGTAGAAAGAATAGTTGATTTGTATGTGGATCTTCCATATCTCTAAAAAGTGTGAGTTTTATAGGTTTATGGATGCCAAAATATGCATTAGGATTGTACCAATTGTTGTTTCTGTAAATTTCAGGAACTTCTCCAAAATAGTTTAATACAAACTTATTTTTATTTCTTGGTAACGTAAGTAGAGTGTCTTTTGCAAAAGCCGGTAGCCATATTTTTTTTGCTAGTGTATCACCTTTAACGCTGTAAAAACTTATGGGGGCTAAGGCTCCAGTTTTGTTTTTAATTTTTAGATGGATGTATTCATTATCTTTTTTAACATCTGCTATTTTGTAATCTACCCATGTATTTGTGTGTACTAGGTTTGGAAACCAGTCCATGGGTTTTGGTGCATTTTGTGTGAATAAATTAAAGAAATCCTTTTCTGAAGTAGTAAATGTTTGACTCGCTAAACTATAATTTTGTAACGATGCGTTAAAAAAATCTTGACCTAAATAATCTGCTAAGTATTTAAAGTTTAGCCCAGATTTATATCGTCCGGAAATTTGTTCGTTAAACTTTATAAAGGTATCCTTACTGTTACCAATGGGTTGATCTAAATTTCTGCGGGCCATTAATAAATAAACAATTTCAAATTGATCGTTAAAATCGCGCTGAAATAAATTGTAATATCCCAATAATTTAAATTTAGATAAATACCCCATCATTTTTAAATCAGGATAAAAGGTATTTATGTAATCCATTATTAAATACGTTTGATACCCATCGGTTATCCAAGTCTCCGTACGTGGATTGTGCGAAAAATTTTCGTAGGTAACTTTACTTAAATAGGTTTTTAAAAACTTTAACTCATATATCAATTGATTATCAAAA
>CAVBJB010000247.1:2974-3471 GCA_963595625.1 Lachnospiraceae bacterium
AAAAGGACTTTTTTGATAGTCGTATTGCGAAACCAAAACCGGGTTGTTGTTTTGAATCAGTAGTTTTGAATCTACAAATTCTACAATTTTATGTATCGCAAGTTCCTTTTGAAAATCTTGAAGTTTTTTATCTTGAATATTGGTTTGTATGTTTCGGTTTTTAGTTTTTATAAACTGAAATTGATCGTCTTTCGTAAGTTGTATTTCTACATTTTTTACTCCTCTACCAGAAAGATTAAAAGTTCCTTCGTTTAAAACATCAATGTTTAAATTCGAAAATAAAAATACAAGATTGTTTTTCCCTGTTGTAAAATTGATATCAAAGTCGGAAGCATCGAGTGCAGCGTCAAATAAATTTTCGTTATGAAAATAAACCATTTTCCCATTTTCTATTTTAGACGGGATAATTAACCAATCTTTTAATGTAACTGAGCCATTTTTGTCATAACCATATCCACTAAATTTAGAATCGGGTAGGGTGAGGGTATATTGTAGCT
>CAVBJB010000248.1:0-3444 GCA_963595625.1 Lachnospiraceae bacterium
AAACTTAAGTAAAAGTGAATTGCTAGATTTTACAGATTTTAATTTTCCAGAAATTAATTTTGATGAATAAAAAAAACACTCTACAAAAGTAGAGTGTTTTTTTTTATTGATTTGTAATTTCCAAGCTGTTTAAAAGATTTGCAGATAAAGCTTTCTCTGCATATTCTTTGTTTACAACTAATTTTTTATGTTCTGATCCTGGAAGTTCATACATTGCATCTGTTAAAATGGCTTCGCATAATGAGCGAAGACCACGTGCCCCTAATTTATATTCTAAGGCCTTATCTACAATGTAATCTAAAGCATCCTCTTCAATCGTAAACTCAACATCGTCCATTGCAAATAATTTTTGATATTGTTTTACAAGCGCGTTTTTAGGTTCTGTTAAGATAGAACGTAAAGTTGCACGATCTAATGGATCCATGTGAGTTAATACCGGTAAACGTCCAATAATTTCGGGTATTAAACCAAATTCTTTTACATCTTTTGGTGTGATGTATTGTAAAAGATTTTCCTTATTAATTTCATCCGTTTGTTTTGATGATCCGTATCCTACAGATTGTCTGTTTAAACGTTTGTTAATAATTCTTTCTATACCATCAAAAGCTCCACCGGCAATAAATAAAATATTTTGAGTATTTACTTCAACAAATTTCTGATCTGGGTGTTTACGACCTCCTTTAGGTGGAACGTTAACGATAGATCCTTCTAAAAGTTTAAGAAGGGCTTGTTGTACTCCTTCGCCTGAAACGTCTCTTGTAATTGATGGGTTATCGCTTTTACGCGCAATTTTATCAACCTCATCAATAAACACAATTCCGTGTTGTGCTTTCTCTACATCGTAATCTGCAGCTTGTAAAAGTCGGGTTAATATACTCTCAACATCTTCTCCTACATACCCTGCTTCTGTTAATACAGTAGCATCCACAATTGCTAAAGGAACATTTAATAATTTGGCAATGGTTTTAGCCACGAGTGTTTTACCTGTTCCTGTTTGTCCAACCATCAAAATGTTCGATTTTTCGATCTCTACTCCATCTTCTTCAATAGGTTGTAATAAACGTTTGTAGTGATTGTAAACTGCTACAGCAAGCGTTTTTTTTGTTTTATCTTGTCCAATTACATATTGGTCTAAAAAGCTTCTTATTTCTTTTGGTTTATAAAGAACAAGATCATTTGGTAATTCTGAATTTCCTGATTGTTTAAGCTCTTCCAGAACGATACCATGTGCTTGCTCAATACAACGGTCACATATGTGAGAGTTTATACCTGCAATGAGTAGGTTAGTTTCTGGTTTTCTTCTTCCACAAAAAGAACATTCTAATATTTCTTTAGCCATTAAAGTATTGTTATTTAGCTCTAGTCAAAACTTCGTCGATCATACCGTATTCTTTAGCTTCTGCTGCTTTCATCCAGTAATCTCTTTCAGAGTCTTTGTACACTTTTTCAAAAGTTTGACCTGAGTGGTTTGCGATGATTTCGTATAATTCATCTTTTAATTTCAACATCTCTTTTAAGTTGATCTCCATATCTGTAGCTACACCTTGTGCACCACCAGAAGGTTGGTGAATCATAACTCTAGAGTGTGGTAAAGCAGAACGTTTACCCTCTGCACCAGCACATAATAATACAGCACCCATTGAGGCTGCCATACCCGTACATATAGTAGCAACGTCTGGTTTTACAAATTGCATGGTATCATAAATACCTAATCCTGCATAAACACTACCACCAGGTGAGTTGATATAGATAGAAATGTCTTTAGAAGCATCAACACTTTCTAAGAAAAGTAATTGTGCTTGGATAATGTTTGCTACATAATCGTCAACTCCTGTTCCTAAAAAGATAATACGGTCCATCATTAAACGTGAAAAAACGTCCATAGAGGCCACATTCATGTGTCTTTCTTCAATAATGTAAGGAGTCATACTCCCTACAATTTTATCGTAATACATACTGTTAACACCGTGGTGTTTAGTAGCGTAATTCTTAAATTCTTTACCGTAGTCCATATGTTGTATTTATCTATCTAAATTTAATAATAAAAGAGCGTCAAACATAATGCTTGACGCTCAAATATAACTATTTTTTGATAAAGATATTATCTATAGTGGTAACTTAATTTATTAAGCTTCTCCGTACATAACTTTAACGAACTCGTCAAAAGTGATGTCTTTTACTGTAGTTTTTACTTTTTCTTTGAAAAGGTTTACCATTTTTTCGCTCATCATTTGCTCTGATAAACGTTTTGCTTCATCTTGGTTAGATAACACACGGTTTACAATGTTATCAACATCAGCATCAGATGGATCTGTTTGTCCAAATTGTGCCATTTGTTGTTTGATGATAGTTGCAGCGTAAGCTTTTACTTCTTCAAAAGTTAATTGTAAGTTGTTAGCTGTAATAACTTTACCTTCGATTAATTGGTAACGTAATCCTTTTTCAGATTTAGCGTATTCTTCCTCAGCTTGTTCAGCAGTTAATGGGTTTTCTCCAACAGTTTGGATCCATTTTTTTAAGAAAGTAGCTGGTAATTCAAATTTAGTGTTCTCTAATAATGCTTCAGTTACATCATTTAAGAATTTTTGATCTGCTTGTTGCTCAAATTGTTTAACAGCGTCTTCTTTAATTTTAGCTTTTAACTCTTCAACTGAAGTTACGTTTCCTTCACCAAATAATTTATCGAATAACTCTTGGTTTAATTCAGCTTTAGTGTTAGCTGTAATAGCTTCAATTGTAAATTGAACTTCAACATCTAATCCTTGAGCAGCCTCTTGGTCTAAACCTAAATATTCAACTAATTGGCTTTCTTCAGCAAATAATCCTTTAGTATTAACAGTGATAACATCACCTACTTTTTTACCAATGAATTTTTTAATATCTGTTTTACGTTTAAAAGTATCAACTACGATAGAAGTAGTGTGGTTAATACCTGCTTCTTCATTTACGAAAGTACCTTTTAAATCGTCTCCTTCTTCAACTTTTTCTTTAGTTACTAAAGCACCAAATTGTTTTTGGATTCTTTCAACTTGTTCGTCTAACATTTCTTCTCCAACAGTAATGTTGTAACGAGTAACGTTAGCAGCTTCTAAATCAACAGAAAATTCAGGAGTTAAACCTAACTCGAATTCAAAAGTTAAAGTATCAGCATCGAAATCGAAATCTTTAGATTCTTTAGGAACTGGGTTACCTAAAATTTCAATTTTCTCATCAATTAAATATTGATTTAAACTTTCTTGTAATAATTTGTTTACCTCGTCTAAAACAACTGCTTTACCATATTGTTTTTTAATTAAAGACATTGGTACAGCACCTTTACGGAAACCTGGAATAGATGCGTTTTTACGGTAGTCGTTTAAAACTTTTTCTACTTTTGATGCGTAATCTTCTTTAGCTACTTCAATAGTAACAACCGCATTTAATGCATCAATGTTGTTTTTTGTA
>CAVBJB010000249.1:0-3443 GCA_963595625.1 Lachnospiraceae bacterium
CTGTTCCTGAGCATGCAATCAAATGTGTGATAGTTCCATTAGTTTGTTTCCAAATCTCTGGCCCCGTAGTTAGGTAGTGAGCTTCAGCATTTAATTCATTAAAATATTGGTTTATGTATATAGAACCCTTTATTTCTTGATGTAAACGTTTTGCTACACTATAATAAGAGCGTGGATCATCTGCCGCAACGTTTGCTGGACAAACGTAAACCTTTGCTCCCATAGCACGCAGCATATCTATTTTATCCTTTGACGATTTAGAAGTAACTGCTAATACACAATCATATCCTTTTATTACACTTACCATAGCTAATGCAAAACCAGTATTACCTGAGGTAGTTTCTACAATTGTATCACCTGGTTTTAATATGCCTTTTTTCTCTGCTTCCTCAATAATATGAAGTGCGATTCTATCTTTTGATGAATGCCCCGGGTTAAAAGCTTCAACTTTAGCATAAAAACTTCCTTTAAAATCCTTGGTAACTTTACTTAGCTTAATTAGCGGAGTATTTCCAACTAAAGCCAGTACGTTATCATAGGCCTTTACTTCTTCTTTCATATAAAATATAATTAAGTAAGGCTGAACTAAATATTTTTAGTTATGATTGTACAACCTTACATCATGCAAATTTATAAAAATATTTATTTAGTTATCCCTTCTAGGTCTAATAAAAACGAATATTCTTTTGCTACTTCTTTTAAAGATTCAAATCGGCCCGAGGCACCTCCATGCCCTGCTTCCATATTTGTATCTAAATATAAAACATTTGTATCAGTTTTATAAGCTCTTAGTTTTGCAACCCACTTAGCAGGCTCCCAATACTGAACTTGAGAATCGTGTAATCCTGTAGAAACATACAAGTTTGGATACGCTTGTTTTGCAACGTTATCTATTGGAGAGTAACTTAACATATAGTCAAAATATTCCTTTTTATTAGGATTCCCCCACTCATCGTACTCTCCCGTTGTTAACGGAATAGAATCGTCTAACATTGTTGTAACAACATCCACAAACGGAACCTGGGCAATCACTCCATTGTAAAGTTCAGGGTTTGTATTAATAATAACTCCCATTAATAAACCTCCGGCTGATCCTCCCTCGGCATATAAATGTTTAGGGGAAGTATATTTTTCTGCAATTAAATATTTAGAACAATCAACAAAATCCGTAAATGTATTTTTCTTCTTTAATAATTTACCATTTTCATACCAATCCCTTCCTAAATCTTCTCCACCTCTAATATGAGCAATTGCGTAGATAAACCCTCGATCTAATAAAGATAAGCGAATACTCGAAAAATAGGCATCCGACGATGAGCCATAAGATCCATAAGCATATTGTAACAATGGGTTACTACCGTCCTTTTTAATTCCTTTTTTATAAACTAAGGAAATCGGAATTTTAGTACCATCCGTAGCAGTTGCCCAAATACGCTCCTCTGTATAATTGTCTTTATTAAACGTACCTCCTAAAACTTCTTGTTCTTTTTTAACCTCTTTTTCTTTGGTACGCATATTAAAATCGATAACAGACGATGGTGTTGTTAACGATTGGTACGAGTAACGTAAAATTTCCGAATCAAAATCAGGGTTTGTGCCTACATAAGCAGAGTACGTTTCAGACGCAAAAGGTAAATAATAACCTTCCGCATCAGAAGGTTTTATCCAAATTTTGTTTAATCCATTGTTACGCTCTTCTAAAACCAAATAGTTTTTAAAAATCTCTAAACCTTCAATCAACGTATCCTCACGGTGAGCAATAAAATCAGTCCAATATCTTTTACCTGTTTTTTTCTCATCCGTAATCATCACTTTAAAATTGGTCGCTTTATCTTTATTGGTAATAATATAAAACTTACCATCAAAATAACTCAAGCTATACTCTAACCCGCGTGTACGTTTCTGGAAAATTCTAAACTCCCCGTTCGAGTTATTAGACTCTAAAATTCTGTACTCACTCGTTAAAGTAGACTCAGAACCAATAATTAAATATTTTTTAGATTTTTCTTTATAAATAAAAGTACTAAATGTATCGTCCTCCTCGGTATAAACCAATTGATCTTGATCTACAGTAGTACCAAGTGTATGCTTGTAAATTTTATCCGATCGTAAAGTAACCTCATCCTTACGCGTATAAAACAACGTTTTATTATCACTAGCCCAAGTACTACCACCTGTCGTTTTTTCTACAGATACCGGTAAAATCTCACCCGTAACTAAATTTTTAATATACAACGTATACTCACGTCTAGACACAGTATCCACACCATAAGCACACCAAATGTTATCTTCCGTAATATTTAAACCACCCAATTTAAAATAACTATGTCCTTTTGCCATTTCATTACAATCAAACATAATTTCCTCAGGCGCCTCTAAACTCCCTTTTTTACGAGTATAAATTGGGTAATCTTTCCCCTTCTCAAAACGCGTAATATAAAAATAACCGTTGTAAAAATAAGGAACAGAGTTATCATCCTCCTTAATACGCGCCTTCATCTCCTCAAACAAATCCGCCTGAAAAGCCTTTGTATGCGCCGTACTTTGGTTATAATACTCATTTTCCGCATTTAAATACGCTATAACCTCCGGATTTTCGCGTTCATTTAACCAATAATAATTATCCACACGTTTAACCTTATGCTTCGTCAACGTTTTAGGTACTACTTTTGCCACCGGTGGCTGTATATCTTTTAACATACTTACTTTATTAGATTGAGCATTTGCTCCTGCAAAAATAACACAACAAATAGGAATTAAAAACCTATACATACCTCTAATTTTTAAAATAAACTACAATTTACTAAATTTGTAGTAAATAACAATAAACTAAAATCCTATGTTTGGAGACTTAATGGGCATGATGGGCAAATTACAAGAAGCTCAAAAAAAAGTAGAAGAAACTAAAAAACGCTTAGACCACGTACTTGTAGACGAGAACAGTTCAGACAATCTCCTTCAAGTAACAATCACGGCAAACCGTACCATAAAATCTTTAAAAATTGACGATGCACTTTTAGAAGACAAAGAACAACTAGAAGATTATTTAATCCTAGTATTAAACAAAGCCATCGAAAAAGCAACAAAAATAAACGAAGCCGAACTTGCCGCAGCAGCAAAAGACGGAATGCCAAACATCCCAGGAATGGACATGTTTAAATAAAACCCAAAACCTTTTTACAACAAGTAGAAAGGTTTTTTTATTCCCTTAGCGTTCCCTGCACAAAAACTCCTAACGTCGTTTTCTGCACGTCGGGCTTTACGCACTCGCTCTTTTTTTATTCCATTTCATTGCATAAAAAAAGGAGCTCAAACAAAGCTCCAATCCCTAACGCGCCAAGCTCAAAGTCAATAACCCCTACAAGCTCCTCAAAAAAACGAGCAAAAAAAAACACGCAATCCAAAAGATTACGTGTTTATAGGGTGAAAGACGGGTCTCGAAC
>CAVBJB010000250.1:0-3439 GCA_963595625.1 Lachnospiraceae bacterium
GTTATTTTTAAAATGGAATATTAACTTTGTATAATCAGTAAAAGATAAAATGCTACAATGTCAGATTTAACAGGAGTTGCAATTTCCTTACAACAAAAAACGTTAAGGCTTATACAAAAAATGAAAGCCCTTGAGGAAATAAATGACAGTTTATTATCTGAAATTCAAGAAAATGAAGAATTGCTATATCGTCAAACTTTAGTAATCGAAGAGTTACAAAAAAAGAACGAGGCACTCCGTTTAGCAAACAGTCTTTTAGGCAGTGAAGATTTTAAAAAAGAAACAAAACAAAAGATAAATTCCATCATTCGCGAGATTGATTATTGTATAGACCAACTGTCAGAATAAAAAACATGGAGAATTCCTTACGAATTAAAATATCAATTGCCGATCGAGTATATCCTTTAACCATAAATTATGATCAAGAGGAAGCAATCCGAAAAGCAGCAAAAAAAATTGATGCCATGATTAAAGAATTCGAAGAGAATTATGCGGTTAGGGACAAGCAAGATTTGTTAGCCATGTGCGCTTTAGAGTTAGCCTCTAAAGACGAGCAAACAGTTATCGATCATCAAGAAGATTTAAAAAATACCTTACAAATTTTATCTAAAATCCAACAGGATTTGGATGCTAATTTGTAATCCACATTAATTTACGTTCTTACACATAGACTAAAGATACTGCCTGCATTAGTTTTTAATTTGATAAACTCAACACTAACATTTTAAAATAGATGAATCGTTGCTACTATAGCAAGCCTAATTTACTTAGGATCCTAGAACAGCAAGTTAATCTAAAACTTGTCTTTACGAGTTTATTCAATTTCACTAATGTGGGCTTTTTTTATTAACATAATAACCAATATGAATACAACCTTAATCATAATTATTTGTTCCATCTTAGGTATTGCCATTGGATTTGGCTTTGCTAAATATTTAGAAAAGATCAATGCTTCAACGACTTTAAAGAATGCAAACTCAGAAGCGGCATCTCTTTTAAAGGACGCAAAACTCCAGGCAGAAGCTATAAAGAAAGAAAAATTATTACAAGCAAAAGAAAAATTTTTAGAATTAAAATCGGAACACGAAAAAGAGATTTTAATTAAAGATAAAAAAATAGCAGATGCTGAGAAAAGAACTCGAGATAAAGAAGCTCAAGTTTCTAACGAGTTAGCCAAGTCTAAAAAACTTAACGATGAGATTACAAAAAAAATTGAAGATTATAACAATCGTTTAGATCACATTGAAAAGAAAGAGAAAGAAGTTGAAAAACTACATAAGAGCCAAGTTGAGCAATTAGAAGCTATCTCTGGATTATCTCAAGACGAAGCTAAAAACCAATTAGTAGAAAGCTTAAAGGCCGACGCTAAATTAGCCGCTATGAGTTATATTCAAGATACTATCGAGGAATCAAAACTTACAGCTCAACAAGAAGCGAAGAAAATCATCATCAATACCATTCAACGTGTTGGGACAGAGGAAGCGGTTGAAAACTGTGTATCTGTATTCAACATTGAATCTGATGATGTTAAGGGTAGAATTATTGGTAGAGAAGGACGTAATATTAGAGCTTTAGAAGCTGCAACTGGAGTAGAAATTATTGTAGACGACACACCAGAAGCTATTATCCTTTCTTGTTTTGACCCAGTACGTCGTGAAATTGCACGTTTAGCGTTACACAAGTTAGTAACAGACGGTCGTATTCACCCAGCGCGTATTGAAGAAGTAGTTGCTAAAACTACAAAACAAATTGAAGAAGAAATTATTGAAGTTGGTAAACGTACCGTTATAGAATTAGGTATTCATGGTTTACACCCAGAATTAATTAAAACCGTGGGTAGAATGAAGTACCGTTCGTCATACGGACAAAACTTACTTCAACACTCTAGAGAAGTTGCTAAACTTTGTGGAATTATGGCAGCTGAATTAGGCTTAAATGTTAAGTTAGCTAAACGTGCCGGATTATTACACGATATAGGTAAAGTTCCAGAAACAGAATCAGATTTACCACACGCAATTTTAGGTATGCAGTGGGCTGAAAAATATGGTGAAAAAGCTGAAGTTTGTAATGCCATTGGAGCACACCACGACGAGATTGAAATGACATCTTTAATCTCTCCAATCATCCAAGTATGTGACGCTATTTCTGGTGCTAGACCAGGAGCACGTCGTCAAGTTTTAGATTCATACATTCAACGTTTAAATGATCTAGAAAATATTGCATACGGATTTAATGGAGTTAAAAACGCTTACGCAATCCAAGCAGGTAGAGAATTACGTGTTATTGTAGAAAGCGAAAAAGTATCTGACGAAATGGTTTCAACACTTTCTTTTGATATTTCTCAAAAAATTCAAACAGAAATGACCTATCCAGGTCAGGTAAAAATTACCGTTATTAGAGAAACAAGAGCAGTTAACATTGCTAAATAATACAAAAGCCAGAAGATTTACTTCTGGCTTTTTTTATGGTATAAAACTAAATTTAGCTACTAAAGGAATATGATCACTTAAATGTCGCGCATGCTTTAAAGTCTCAAAATCTTCATAAAACAAAATAGGATAAGCCTTTATAAGCTTAATTGTTTGTGTAGGATACCATATATAATCATAAGGATTTGCTAAACAATTATCCTCCTTACACTCCTGCTTTAATGTTGTTTTTTGATTAGGCAAGACATGCTCATATCCTTGTGATTTAATTGGATTAAAAACTGAGTTATTAGGGAGTACATTAAAATCCCCAACATAAATACAAAACGCTCCGTAAAGGTTTTTGTAATTTTTAAAGAATTTAATTTCTTGTTCAGGGTTGTGCTTTTTTGGTAAAGCATGAAAATTGAAAATTTTAACATCTTTACTACCAATTGTAAAGCTACCTATATAAGGCTCACGTTCTATTTGATTGGCATATATAGATTCGAGTTCGAATTTACGTTTGATTTTGCATTTGTTTTTTTTCCAGAAAAACACATAACGTTCCGCCCTATTTCCTGTACTTTGGGTTACATTACTTAAACTGTAATCCCAAATGTTATTTTTTTTATTAAGCTTCGCTAGAATTTTACTAACCGCTTGTGCCCCGTGGTAACTCGAAACTACTTCTTGTATGGCTACAATATCGGCTTGAGAAATAACCTCTGCAATTTTTGTAAGCTCTGCATCGGATTTTGATTTGCCAAGATTAGCAATGTTCCAAGTGAGGACAGAAAATTCTTGTGCAAAAACTACCGTTTGAAATAAAAGTAATAGTAGTAAAAATGTTTTTTTCATTTAGGGAGATTTGTGGCTTAAAATATTTTAATTACGAAGTACGATTTACGAAGTACGATTTACGAAGTACGATTTACGAAGTACGATTTACGAAGTACGATTTACGAAGTACGATTTACGAAGTACGATTTACGAAGTACGATTTACGAAGTACGATTTACGAAGTACGA
>CAVBJB010000251.1:0-2550 GCA_963595625.1 Lachnospiraceae bacterium
CAATTGCCCTAAAAATTAAATTAACCTTTTCACCTTTATTTTACAAGCTTCCCCAAGCTTAATATTTACTGTTTGCAAACATATAAAAAGATTTAATTAAAAAATAGTAAAGTTTGCGAGAACAAATAAATCTTTTACACGTTAATTTAATAAAAAACCATAATAAATTAACTAAAAACACGTAAATATTTATTTTTTTAATACTATAGTTTTATCATCTAAAATATTAATCATAAAAAACTACTAACATTATGAAAAAGTTTTTATTTAAAAAAGGTGAGTTATTAGAGATTTGTAAATCTGAAACTAAATTAGCAAACAAAGCTGCATTGATTGAAAATGCATTAAATGAAGAGGCTATAGGAGGTTATTTACAAGCTTATTCACAATTCTATGGTCAAGTATATGGACAAGCATTTAGCAAAAAAACTGATGCTGTAATTGCTGACATAGTACTTTAATTAATCTGCCCGAAAGGGCAGTTTTAACTTTTTTAAATATGAAACCTTTTATTGATCAAATTGTTTTAAAAATTTGCAGTCGTTGCAATATAAATTGTTCCTATTGTTATATGTACAATATGGGAGATGATTCGTATACAACTCAACCTAAATTTTTTACATTAGAATTAGCCAATATATTGGCTCAAAAAATAAAAAAACACTGTATAACGCATAATCAAAAAAAGTTTAGCATTACCCTACATGGAGGGGAACCTTTACTTTACGGTAAAAAACGTTTTGTTGAATTAATTAAAATATTCAAATCCATAGAAAGTTCCGAATTAAATATTGAGATTGGTTTACAAACAAATGGCGTTTTATTGGACGAAGAATGGTGTGACCTATTTTTAAAAAATAATATTAATATTGGAATTAGCTTAGATGGTATTGAAGCTGTAAATGATGAATTCAGAGTAGATTTTAAAGGAAATGGTACATATCATAAAGTTATTGATGCAATTAATTTATGTAAAGAAAAACAAGTACCCTTCGGAATTTTATCTGTAGTTAATACAACTCAAACACCTAAAGAAACATTAGATCATTTTTTAAATTTAAAAGTACCCGGTTTTGATTTACTTTTATTAGATGAAAATCATGATTCTAAAAATACACCAGCTGTAAATGTGGGCAACTGGTTGATAGAACTGTTTGATTTATGGTTTCCTAAACGAAAAGAAATTTCGGTATCCCTTTTTACTAATATTTTACATGGCGTGTATGGATTTGGTGTTAAAGCAGATTCAATAGGTAAAGATGTAAACAGAACAATAATTGTTGAAACTAACGGATGTATTGAAACTCTTGATGTACTTAAAATATGTGGAGAAAGTTTTACTAAAAATTCATTATCAATTCTCCATCATGAATTTGATGACGTTTTTGAGTCTCAATTGATTCAGCTTTATTATTATTCAAATTTATATTTACCCAAAAAATGCTTGGCATGTCCTATTCAGGATATTTGCGCCGGTGGATATATCCCTCATAGATACAGCGAAAAAAATGGTTTTGATAACCCAACCATTTATTGTGAGGATTACATGAAATTTATAGCACATGTACAAAATCGATTAGTAAGTGAAATGGATCCATTAATTGTAGAAAAATCAGGGATCGAAAAAATAACCGTATCTGATATTCAATCAGAGATTGAAACTAATATTTCTACTATTGCCGATCAACATTATCAATCCTTTTTAAGAAGTTTTAGAAAATCAGAGCATGTTTTGGTCTAAAAAAGTCCCATTTATAAAACAACTTGATAGTCAAGATTGTGGAATTGCATGTTTAAAAATGGTTGGAAAATATTATTTTCCAACTTTTAGTTTACCTCAAACTTTGGTAGAAAATTCAACAATTTTTAAGTTTGGAATATCTATACACGATTTAAAAAAAAATGCAGAACTCTTGGGTTTTGAGGCGCACGCATTGTCACTTAATCTTGATCAAGTTAAAGAAAAATTGCACTTACCTGCGGTAATATTGTGGAATCAAAACCATTATGTGGTTTTATCAAAGATAAAAAAAGACAAATACGAAATTGTAGATCCCGAGTTTGGACGAGTGGTATATAATCAAAAGGATTTTTTGACAGGTTGGAAACAAGCGGAAGATCAAGGAGTTGTATTATACCTAGAACCTACAAATAATCTGGCACAATATGCTGAAAAAACAGAGGTTAAAAAAAATAATTTTAAAGAATTTAAACCTTATTTAAAAACTTTTAAAATCCCATTCTTATTTGTTGGGATATCCTTATTATTATCCTCTTTGGTTGAACTTGTGTTTCCCTTTTTCACACAAAAAATAATTGACAAAGGAGTAACACTTAAAAATTTAGATTTTATTTACCAGTTATTGGTTGCCCAATTAGTTTTATTTTTTAGCAAAATTGGTCTGGAGTATTATCGAAGTTGGGTCTTTATGCATATAAGTAGTAGAATAAGTTTTAATTTACTTTCTAATTTTTTACACAAACTTTTAAAACTTCCAATACGTTTTTTTAATTCTAAAACTCTTGGTGATATAACCCAACGCATACAAG
>CAVBJB010000251.1:2636-3409 GCA_963595625.1 Lachnospiraceae bacterium
GCATACAAGATCATAAACGTATAGAAGACCTGCTAACAAAAGAACTTATACAAGCCGTTTTTGCAGCTGTAAGTTTAATGATTTATGGTTTTATATTAACTTTTTTTAATATAAAAATATTTTTTACTGTTTTGCTTTTTACTTCAATAGAGCTTGTCTGGATTTTCTTTTTTATTGATAAAATTAAAATTAATGATCATAAAAATTTTACGCTTCAAGCAAAGGATAGAAATAAAGTACAAGAAATTATTGAAGGAATTAACGATCTTAAACTTAACAATTTAGAGGAACAGAAAAGCGAACAATGGCAAGAGATTCAAAAAAAAATGTATGAAAATCAATTGGATCATTTAAAGATTAATCAAAAATATCAGAGTTATCGATTTTTAAATTTTTTACAAAATATATTTTGCCTTTTTTTTGCGTCGTTAGCGGTTTTAAATAGTGAAATGTCTTTAGGTACTATGCTATCCATTATGTTTATTTTAGGCGGTATAAATGTACCAATTTCACAACTTATTAATTTTGTTCTGAATGTTCAATTAACTAAAATTAGTTTTGAGCGTTTAAAAGATATTCAAAAATATAAGGAAGAAGAAGCAAGTGAAATTGATTTTTTTTCTAATGACATGGAAGATATCACTTTATCCAATGTCTGCTTTAGTTATGATAATTCCCACTACATTCTTAAAAATATAAATATTACAATACCCAAAAATAAGACAACTGCTATTGTTGGGGTAAGTGGAAGTGGTAAAACAACACTCTTAAAA
>CAVBJB010000252.1:0-3404 GCA_963595625.1 Lachnospiraceae bacterium
GAACATATCAATGGGGTTATTTTTGGCTAAATTCATTATTAATCCATAAATTTTATATGCTATAAATCTTAAAATTTAATTGTATTACAATGGATTCTGTTTTAAAACGTTCTTTCAAACTTTATTTTAATAATTAAAAAAACTCAAAAGCATAACAAATACAGCTATAAATTCAACAGAAATTAAAATTTTTCGAGCTGTTATTTAAATTAAGCTCTTAAAACAGATATTGATTTATACAATATAACCACACGATATATTTTATTAATACACATAAATAACTTACTTTTGGGTGATATGTTGATGAAAAAAAAATGAAGAAAATCAAAAACTACATTAAACAAAATTTTTCAAATTTTACTTACTTCTATTCCATACTACGCACCAAACTCCTTGTGGTTATTTTATTAAGCATTCTGGTGGGGTTTTTGGATTCTGTAGGACTTACCATGTTTTTACCGTTACTTCAATTAGCCGATGGAAACGACAAATCGGTAGACCTCGGTAATCTTAGTTTTATAACCAATGCTTTAGGATTTTTAGGAATACAACTTACTATAACCAAAGCCTTAATTTTTCTTGTATTAGTTTTTATCATTAAAGGTCTGGTGATATATTTTAATAGCATTTATAAATTAAAGGCACAACAAAAACTTACTAAAAAAATAAGGATGACTATCGTAGATAATTTTCCAACTTTTAAATATTCGCAATTTGTTAAAACTGATATCGGTAAAATTCAAAATATATTTTTAAGTGAAATTGCTCGTCTAAGTAGTACTTTTAACAGCTATGTTAGTATGATACAAGGAAGTATTATGGTATGTATATACATGTTGTTTTCTTTTGTTGTAGATTGGCAATTTGCTGTCTTAGTATGCTTAGGTGGTTTGCTATCTAATATGATTTTTAAAAATATCAACAAATTAACTAAAGAAAAGTCACGTAATATATCATTAGTTGGAAACGCATTCTCTAACATATTAATTCAGTATGTAAACAATTTTAAATATATTAAAGCTACAGGTAAAATATTAGCATATAGAGATAAAGTTGATCAAGCTATAAATAATATGCAACATGAGTCTTTCCAATTAGGTCAATTAAATGCTAAAGTTAGCTCCTTTAGAGAACCCATTTTAATTTCTATTGTTGCTGCTGTAATTTTGTTGCAAACTACTATTTTTAATGCCAGTATTTCTACGATAATGATTAGTTTACTATTTTTTTATCGTTCGCTTACGTCCATAGTTCAAGTGCAAAATTACTACAATACAACTTTAGCTAACCAAGGGGCTATTGATAATATAATGTCCTTCAATTTAGAAATAAAAAAGCATAGCGAAACTATTGGTAACTTAGAATTTAAATCTCTTACAGATAAAATTGTTATAAAAGATCTTTCTTTTTATTATGATAATGTACTCATTTTAAATAATATAAATCTTACCTTCAACAAAAACAGTTCAATTGCATTGGTGGGAGAGAGTGGCAGTGGTAAAACTACTTTAGTTAACATAATCATTCAACTCCTAACACAATCGAAAGGGAATATTTTGATTGACGGGGTTGATAGTAAACAATACAATCAATTTACCTTTCAAAATACAGTGGGATACATCTCTCAAGAACCTACTATATTTAACGATACAATTTTCAACAACGTCACTTTTTGGGACTCCCCAACCCCGGAAAATATAGATAAATTTAATCAAGCTTTAAAAAGAGCTTCAATTTTAGAATTTGTTAATGAGTTACCTAATAAAGAGCAAAGTTTATTGGGAAATAATGGAGTTAATCTTTCGGGGGGGCAACGACAACGTATTTCTATTGCAAGGGAGTTATATAAACAAGTACAATTATTAATTCTAGACGAGGCTACCTCAGCTTTAGATTCAGAAACAGAAAAAGAAATTCAAGAAAGTATAGATAGCCTAAAAGGTCAAATAACCATAATATCTATTGCTCATAGACTTTCTACCATAAAAAATGTGGATACCATTTATTTAATGGATAAAGGTAAGATTTTAGAGTATGGTTCATTCCATGAATTGGTTTTAAAATCAGAGCGATTTAAAAAGATGGTACAATTACAAGAAGTTTAAGTTATGATTCCAGTTACAAAGTCATTTTTACCTCCTATTGAGGAGTATATGCAATTTATTCAAAAAGTTTATGATAATCAATGGTTAACAAATAGAGGTGAACTTGTAAATAAACTTGAGGCTAACCTTAAGAGCTTTTTAAATATAAATTGGATTACAATAACAAACAACGGGACTATTCCTTTACAAATCGCTTTAAAATTATTAGCAAATCATGGTGAGGTTATTACTACACCTTTTAGTTACGTTGCAACATCATCATCAATAGTATGGGAAAATTGTACCCCGGTTTTTGTGGATATACATCCTGAATATCTAACTATAGATGAAGATAAAATTGAAGCTGCAATAACTAATAAAACTACATGTATATTAGCGACGCATGTATTCGGTAATCCTTGTAATGTTGAAAAAATTCAAGAAATTGCTCAAAAACATAATTTATATGTAATTTATGATGCAGCACATGCATTCGGGGTTAAATATAAAGGGGATTCCATATTTAATTTTGGAGATGTAAGCACATGTAGTTTTCATGCTACCAAAATTTTTCATACCGGTGAAGGTGGTGCCATGTTTTCTAATAACATAAATTTACAACATAAACTATATTACAGCCATAATTTTGGACATAAAGGTCCACTGGATTTTCATGGAGTAGGAATAAACGCTAAAATTTCTGAACTACAAGCAGCCATGGGTCTAGCCGTTTATAAATATTTAGACCAAATATTCGAAGGCAGAAAAAAAGTTGTTAAAATTTACGATTCTCTCTTAGATTTTAATAAAATTAAAAAAATGAAATTAAGAGAAAATACACAGTGGAATTATAGTTACTATCCTGTAATTTTTGATTCAGAACAAAAATTACTCGAAGTTCAACAAAAATTAAACAATTTAAATATTATTCCCAGAAGATATTTTTATCCTTCATTAAACACTTTACCTTATATAGATCCTGTTTCTATGCCTATATCAGAATCGATCTCTAGTAGAATATTATGTTTACCCTTGTACGTGGGCTTAGAACATAAGGACATAGAAACAATAACAAAAATTGTAAATGAATAATGTTTTAATTTTATCAGGAAATAATGATAGAGCAGTAATTGCATATTGTAGATTTTTTGAAGATAAAGATATCAACTATCATATAGTATCAAGTGGACAAGAGGATTTAATTAATTTAACTTCTTATAAATCAAATGTAATCTTTCAAAGAGAATCTAGAAATCTAGATTTAGATTTATTTTTAACAATTCATAACATCTATAAAAATACACTTGATGGTAAAACTAT
>CAVBJB010000253.1:0-3403 GCA_963595625.1 Lachnospiraceae bacterium
ATTTCTAATCGTGTTTTTTGTTATTTTTTAGCATAAATAAACTGAATGTTTGGGTTTTGCTTTTTTATTTCTTCAATAAATTTTTCTTGTTTTCGAGGAGATATATAAATTTCGTCGTAGGTATTGTATCTAATAATTAAACCTTTACGAGCAAAAGCAGGTTTAAATCCGGCCCACATGGTAGTACCTACCTCTATACTTCTTATTTTATCAAGAGGGATTTCTCCATAAAAAAAAGCAATTCGATAACTTATAAAGGTTGAAGTAACTTGGTAAGTTATAAAATAACAACATATTAAAAAAGCAAACATGATAGCAATAATTACTGCATCAAAAATCATATTTAGGTTCCATCCATAAAGCTTTATCTCCGATAAAACTACTGAACTAAAAAATATGATAAACCCAAGTATAATAAGCACTATATAGGGATCGCGTTTACTTTTTACCTTCATAAATTGTTTAATTAAGAGAGGTTAAATATACAAAATATTAATTATCCCCATCTAATAATCTTCCGATGCCTCCTAGCAAGCTTCCTTCACCTTGAGATTTACCTCCCATACTTGGCGCGTGTGCAATGATACGATCTGCTAAACGACTAAAGGGTAAAGATTGAATATAAACAGTACCAGGACCTTGAAGGGTTGCAAAGAAAAGTCCTTCGCCTCCAAAAACAGAATTTTTAATTCCACCGACAAATTGTATATCGTAGTTTACGTTTTGCGTAAAACCTACTAAGCATCCTGTATCTATTTTTAAAATTTCTCCGGCTTTAAGGTCTTTACGCGCTAATGTTCCACCAGCATGGATGAAGGACATTCCGTCACCTTCTAACTTTTGCATTATAAAACCTTCGCCACCAAAAAGTCCAGTACCTAATTTTTTATTAAATTCTATACCAACAGAAACTCCTTTTGCAGCACAAAGAAAAGCATCCTTTTGGCATATAAAACGACCTCCTACTTCACTTAAATCAATCGGAATAATTTTACCGGGATAAGGAGATGCAAAAGATACTTTGCGTTTATATCCGTCTCTGTTCTCAAAAGCAGTCATAAACAAACTTTCTCCCGTTAACATACGTTTACCTGCAGATAATATTTTACCAAAAATTCCTGAATTATCTTTAGATCCATCACCAAAAATAGTTTCCATATGGATCCCATTTTCCATCATCATGAAACTTCCTGCTTCTGCAACTACAACTTCACGAGGATCTAATTCAATTTCTACATATTGCATTTCTTCACCGTAAATGGTGTAATCAATTTCGTGAGCATTCATAAAATAAAAGTTTTATATTATTAGTAGATGTACTTAAATAAAAGTTACACACTTAACAAGAAATTAATAGTTTAATGGCCCTACATAACGCATTAATCTAACAATTTTAGCTTTACGTTTATTTATGTATGAAGATGAATTACTGGCTTTATATTTACGTGGATTTGGAAGAATAGCTGCAATACCTGCTGCTTCATTTTTAGTTAAGCTTGTGGCTGGTTTACCGTACCAATGTTGTGCAGCCGCATGGGCACCGTAAACACCATTACCCATTTCAATAGAGTTTAAATACACCTCCATGATACGCTCTTTACTCCAAAATAGTTCTATTAAAACAGTGAAATAAGCTTCTAATCCTTTTCTTACAAAGCTACGCCCTTGCCATAAAAAAACATTTTTAGCCGTTTGCTGAGAAATGGTACTCCCTCCAACAATACGTTTGCCTTTTTTATTGGTTTTAAAAGCTTGTTTAATGGCATTAAAATCAAAACCGTTGTGTTGTAAAAATAAATTATCCTCGCTTGCAATTACTGCTAATTGTAAGTTCTCGGATATATTTTCTATAGGTTCCCAATCATGACTCCAAATTACAGGATTATCCGTACCTATATTTTCTATAGCTCTCGTAAACATTAAAGGAGTGAATACTACAGGAATAAAACGTAGTAAAATTACAGAGGCGATACTTAAAATAAAAAACCATTTTATAATCCTGAATAGCCAAGCTTTAACCTTTTGAAAAAAGGTAGTAGGTGGATTAGGGCTTTCTTTTTTCTTGAATAAATTAAATTTCATGTTAATAATTATAGTGGCATCAAATATAAAACAAAAAAAGTCAGCAATAAATTGCTGACTTTTTATTATTCTTGATTAGAATTTTTCTTTTCTTTTTTCTTTTTAAAGTAATTTACAACAAAAGGTACTGTTGTAACGGCTACAATAATAATGATGATTACATGGATAAAATCTTTAAGGTCGATACCAAATTGAGCTTTAAATAATTCATTTAGATAATGACCTGCAAAAATTAGAGAAAAGGACCATAAAATAGAACTGAAAACATTATAAAACATAAAACGCTTACGATCCATTTGCACAATCCCCGCAATAATAGGAGCAAAAGTTCTGATAACAGGTAAAAATCTTGCGATTATTATAGCACGACCTCCATGCTTTTCATAGAACGCTTTAGATTCTAAAAGATATTTCTTTTTGAAAATAAAGTTATCCTCACGCGTATATAAGTACGTTCCTGATTTTTTTCCGAACCAATAACCAAAAGTATTTCCTAAAATACCCGCTAGAGCAACTAATCCGGCTACACTAGAAACATTTAAAAAATCATCTAAGTTTGAATTTCCTGTTTGTATTACATACACGGTATTCATTAATTCTGTAGAATAAATTCCGGAAAGAAATAACAAACTGTCTCCTGGTAAAAAGAAACCTGCAAATAAACCAGTTTCGGCAAATATGATAAATAAAACTACATAAATTCCAATTGGAACTCCAGCAATTTCTAGGGTGATGTAAAATTCAGGGTTTATAAGCTGTGATATATGAAATTCAGACATTATAATTTAATTTATAGTTTAATAATTCATTTAGGCTGGTTCTTGATTGTCTGGTAAAGTTTCCCATTTGTCAATGGCTGTAGTAGCAAGTGCATTTCCTAAAACATTAGTAGCACTTCTTGCCATATCACAAAAATGATCGATTGGTAAAATTAACGCAATACCTTCTGGTGGAATTCCGAACATAGTACATGTGGCAACAACTACTATTAGTGATGCTCTAGGTACACCGGCAACTCCTTTAGAAGTTAGCATTAAAACCAATAACATTGTTAATTGCTTTTCGATAGGCATATCAATACCGTAAACTTGAGCAATAAATATAGAGGCAAACGTCATGTACATCATACTTCCGTCTAAGTTAAAGGAATAACCTAAAGGTAAAGTAAAGGATACAATACGTTGTTGAACACCAAATTTTTCTAATTCTTCAACCAATTTAGGAAAAACAGCTTCACTACTTGTTGTAGAAAAAGCAATTAATAGAGGCGCTTTTAAGCATTTTAAAAGTTCGAATAAACGTTTACCTAAAACTAAATATC
>CAVBJB010000254.1:0-3394 GCA_963595625.1 Lachnospiraceae bacterium
CTCTTTTAAAACCAAATACATATTAGAAAAATCTGGTGAACCTATAATAGCATAAACTATTGGCATTACGATATCTTTTACAACACTATCTACAATTTTACCAAAAGCTCCACCTATAATAACCCCTACAGCTAAATCTACTACATTCCCTTTTACAGCAAATTCTTTAAATTCTTGAATGAATCCCATACTAATTTAAATTTATAATTAATTATCCTCTTTTATTCTTTATAAAAAATACGTTTTACACGTTGCGATATGCTTGTCAAAATTTCATACGGAATGGTATTTAATTTTTTAGCAATTTCTGTTACAGGTAAATTTTTGCCAAAAATAGTAACTATATCTCCTTCTTTGCAAAAAATGTTAGTAACATCTACCATCATTGCGTCCATACATATGCTGCCTAATATAGGTGCCTTATGTCCGTTAATTAAAACATAGCCCACTTTATTACCCCAAGCGCGTAAAATACCATCGGCATATCCTATAGGTATTGTAGCTACTTTTGTTGGTTTATCCGTAATATGACGTCGACTGTATCCTACACTTTCTCCTGTTGGCACTTCTCTAATTTGTAAAATTAGAGTTTTAAGAGTTCCTACATTTTCGAGTTGTTGATTTTCTATTTCATTATTTCCTACACCATATAAACCAATTCCTAAACGTACCATATTATATTGATATTGCGAATAGTTATAAATTCCAGATGTATTTAAAATATGACGAATAGGGTTTATATTAAGTTCTTGAATTAAATGATTAGACCATTTCTCGAATTTATCGAATTGTGAAAGTGTAAAATCATTAAATTCTGGCATATCACTTGAGGATAAATGGGAGAAAATACTAGCTACTTTTACCCAGTTGTTTTGTTTAAGAATTTCTATAGCATCATTTAACTGTGCCTGTTCAAAACCTAAACGGTGCATCCCCGTATCTAATTTAAAATGGATTGGATACTCGCTTACGTTTCTAGATTTAACAAAATCTATAAATCCTTGAAGAGAACGTAGGGAATAAATTTCGGGCTCCAATCTATACGCAAGTAAAGTTGCATAGGTACTTGGTTCAGGATTCATCACAATAATAGGTATTGTTATGCCGGCTCGTCGTAATTCTACACCTTCATCTGCGTAAGCTACGCCTAAATAATCCACATGGTGGTATTGTAACTCCTTTGCTATCTCAAAACTTCCAGATCCGTATCCAAAAGCTTTAACCATAACCATTATTTTAGTTTCTGGTTTTAATTTGCTTTTGTAAAAATTTAAATTATGCGCTACAGCATTTAAATTAATTTCTAAAACAGTTTCGTGCGTTTGCTGTTCTAATAAAACTACGATTTCCTCAAACTTAAAACTACGAGCCCCTTTAATTAAGATGGTTTCGTGCTGAAATGTATTTGCCGAAAAATGATTCAGAAACTCATTTGTAGATTCAAAACCAATAAAATTTGGAAGGTCTTTTAAATATAAAGAAATTTTTGGACCAATACCTATTACTCGAGCAATATCATTAGATAGTAAAAGTTTTTCTACTTTTTTATACACTACTTCTGCAGTAAATCCACTCTGAAAAATATCGGAGAGAATCACAGTTTTTTTACCTTTAGATTTGTGTTGATCTAAAAAGTCTAAAGCAATTTTTAAGGATTGATAGTCCGAGTTGTAAACATCGCCAATTAAGGTACTACCATTAATACCGTCCTTAACTTGTAAACGCAACTCTATAGGATATAACGTTTTTATACGCTCAGTTATAACCTCAGCATTATAATTCATCAACAATAAAACAGCTATACAGCTACAAGCGTTTTCTATTGAAGGTAAATCACTAAACGGTAACTCTACGTTAAACACTTGCTGTAGATAACTAACTTTATATGTACTATCTGATAATGCAGAAATTTGCACATCAGCGGGATGATTATCTAAACTCCAAGTTAAAACTTTACCTTTGGTTTGTAAAAGTTTAAGTACGGTATCATTATATTTTAAAACTAAGGTCTCTACGTTTTTAAAAAGTTTCAGTTTTTCTAAAATCTTTTCTTCTAAACTAAAAAATCCTTCTTGATGTGCGGCTCCAATATGAGTTAAAATACCAATAGTTGGCTGAATAATTTCCTCGAGATTTTGCATTTCGTTTGGTAAAGAAATTCCTGCCTCAAAAATTCCAAGGGTATGATTTTCATTACTCGAAATGACAGACAAGGGAACTCCTACTTGAGAGTTATAGCTCTTAGGACTTCGTATTATATTATACTCACGGCTCATCAAATAATTAAGCCATTCTTTAACTATAGTTTTACCGTTACTTCCTGTTATTGCAATAACCGGGAATGTGTAAAGTGTTCTGTAATAAGTTGCAAATTTTTGAAGCGCTTTTAATGTATTGGGTACAATTAAAAAATTAGCTTGTCCCTCAAAACTCGCAGGGACATGATCTACAACAAAATTTACTACTCCTTTTTTATATAATTGATTGATGTAAATATGCCCGTCATGGTTTGCTCCTTTAAGGGCAAAAAACAAAGACGTTGCGTTATTTTGTAACGAACGGCTGTCTATAGAAATATGATCAATAAATTGGTTTGACACATTTTCAGTCCATTGGGCTTGAATCTCTTGTGCCACTTTAGTAAGTGCAACACTCATATTTAAAAATATTAAAGAGCAAAGTTAGATATTTAAAGAGTTTAAATAAAAAATCCTTTCTTAAATATAATAAGAAAGGATGTAAAATATGGTAAAAAAAAATTTTATTCGTTATGTGTCGCTTTGTAATAAGCGGCTCTACTTAAAGGTTCATATTCTTCTGTTTCGCCCAAAAGCACTTGTTGCTCACCTGCAGCTTTTCTAAAACTATAATTTGCTAAATTACCGGTACGGGTACAAACGGCATGCACTTTTGTTACATACTCAGCCGTAGCCATTAAATTTGGCATTGGTCCAAAAGGATTTCCTTTAAAATCCATGTCTAAACCGGCAACAATAACTCTAATTCCTGAGTTTGCTAAATCGTTACAAACCGCAACAATTTCAGCATCAAAAAACTGAGCCTCGTCAATTCCAACTACATCACAACCTTGAGCTAAAATACGAATAGTCTCTGCTGAAGGTACCGGAGTCGATCGAATTTGAGTATCGTTATGAGACACCACCATCTCATCGCTGTAACGAGTATCTATAGCGGGTTTAAAAATTTCAACTTTTTGTTTTGCAAACTGAGCGCGACGTAATCTGCGAATTAATTCCTCCGTTTTTCCGGAAAACATCGAGCCACAAATCACCTCAATCCACCCAAATTTTTCTGTATGATTAACTGGATTTTCTAGAAACATTTCCCTTAAATTTTCTTTATTTATAATGGCCCCTTTAAGACACAATTAATT
>CAVBJB010000255.1:0-3391 GCA_963595625.1 Lachnospiraceae bacterium
TTTTATTACCTTTTAAAGTTAGAATTTTATTTATATAAAATGTAAAAAAAAAGCGAATTTGAATTGAATTTCAAATTCGCTCATAATTTATTTTGAATCGATGTAGGAATTTAATTTTAATATTAAATCAATTATTCTTGAGGAATACCCTATTTCATTGTCATACCAGCCTACAACCTTTACCATTTTATCTATGCAAGAGGTTAGTTGTGCATCAAATAAACAAGAATGTGGATTACCTTGAATATCTACAGAAACAATAGGATCTGTCGTATAATCTAAAATTCCTTTTAAATAGGTTTCAGACGCTTTTTTAAATGCATGATTTATTTCGGCCTCCGTAACTTGTTTAGATACATAACATGTTATATCTGTTAAGGATCCATCCGGAACCGGAACCCTTATACCACCACCACCAATTTTACCTTTGTATTCAGGGAAAATTTTAGTTAAAGCTTTAGCAGCTCCTGTTGTAGTTGGTATAATAGATTGTGCAGCTCCTCTGGCTCTACGTAAATCTTTATGTGGCTGATCGTGTAAACTTTGATCTGTTGTGTAAGAGTGTACCGTTGTTACAAACGCTTGTTCTATCCCACAAAGATCTTTTATGATTTTGATCATTGGAGCAGCATTATTAGTTGTACAACTTGCGTTGGATACAATTAACTCTGAACCATCTAAAATAGATTCGTTTACTCCTAAAACAACTGTTTTTATTAAATCATCTTCTGGCGGAGCAGATAAAATAACTTTTTTAGCTCCAGAATTAATGTGCTGAAAGGCTAAATCGTAGGTTTTAAACTTCCCTGTACATTCAACAACAAAATCTATTTGTAACGATTCCCAGTCTAATTTTGAAATTTCTTTTTCGTGGTAAAAAAGTACATGTTTTTCATCTACCAAAATACCTTGTTCATCAAAAGAAATTTTTTGAGGCAAGACTCCGTGAATACTGTCGTATTTTAAGAGATGTGCCATGGTGCGGTTATCTGCAATATCGTTTATTGCTACAACCTCAATATTTGGGTGGTTGAGTAAAAGTCGAAATAAATTACGGCCTATACGTCCAAATCCATTAATTGCAATTTTAATGTTTTGCATTTTTACTCAATAAAATAATTAATTATAAAATGTGTTTTTGTGCGTGATATGATGAACGAACTAAAGCACCACTTTCTACGTGTCTAAATCCTAATGCTTTACCTATTTCTTCGTATTTAGCAAATTGCTCAGGCGTAATAAACTCTTTAACAGGTAAGTGTTTTTTACTTGGTTGTAAATATTGACCAATAGTTACAACATCAACTTTTGCGTCGCGTAAATCATGAAGTGTTTGGATTACTTCTTCTTCCGTTTCACCTAAACCTAACATAATTCCTGATTTTGTACGTCTGATCCCGTTTTCTTTTAAATATTTTAAAACTTCTAAACTACGCTCGTATTTGGCTTGGATTCTAACTTCACGTGTTAAACGTTTAACAGTCTCCATGTTATGAGAAACAACTTCTGGGTTTGCTTCAATAATACGGTCAATGTTTCTTTCAATTCCTTGAAAATCCGGAATTAAAGTTTCCATAGTAGTTTCAGGATTCATACGTCTTACCGCCTGTACTGTTTCGTACCAAATAATAGAACCACCATCCTTTAAATCGTCACGATCTACAGAGGTTAAAACCGCGTGTTTTATGTTCATTATTTTGATAGAGCGCGCTACCTTTTCAGGTTCGTCCCAATCTACAGTTTCTGGTCTTCCGGTTTTAACTCCGCAAAATCCACAAGAACGGGTGCAAACGTTACCTAATATCATAAATGTTGCCGTTCCGTCTCCCCAACATTCTCCCATGTTTGGGCAAGATCCAGAAGTACAAATGGTATTTAATTTATATTTATCTACTAAACCTCTTAATTCAGTATATTTTTTACCTGTTGGTAATTTTACACGTAACCATTTAGGTTTGTTAGTTATTGGCTTATTGGTTTCTAAAACAGTTTCCATAGATTTGTCTTTGCAAGTACAAATATACGGATTGTATTTAAGGATTATACAAAAAACCCCTTACTTTTATGCAAATATTATATCCTTTAAAAGACAAAAAAGATGTAATATTGTATTTCGATCATTTTAAATCAGGATTAAATTAATATATATGGAAATTCAAAAAACTCCAGTTGATAAATGGATTACAGAGCCTGTAAATAAATTTATCAGTAAATCTACGACGGGAGGAATCGTACTTTTTTTAGCAGCAGTTATTGCAATATTTTTTGCTAACTCACCTTGGGCAGAATGGTATCATCATTTATGGCAAAATAAAATAGGTATTGGTTTTAATAATGATTTTAAATTAAATTTTACTTTACACCATTGGATAAACGATGGCTTAATGTCAATTTTCTTTTTTGTAGTGGGTTTAGAACTTAAAAGAGAACTAACCAATGGGGAATTGTCTTCTCCCAAAAAAGCTATATTACCTATCATGGCGGCTATAGGAGGTATGATCGTTCCAGCTCTATTTTATACTCTTTTTAACGGTGGTACTGATGCTGCACATGGTTGGGGAATCCCTATGGCTACTGATATTGCTTTTGCATTAGGAGTTTTGTATATTTTAGGTGATAAAGTGCCAAGTTCATTAAAAGTATTTTTAGCTGCTTTAGCAATTGCGGATGACTTAGGTGCTGTAATCGTAATTGCTTTATTCTATACTTCAGAAATATCTATGTTCCATCTTGGTTTAGGATTTGCATTTTTTGGACTATTATTATTAGCCAACAAGCTAGGAGTTAAAAATGTATTGTTCTATGCTATTGTAGGAATAGGAGGTATATGGTTAGCTTTTTTAATGTCTGGAGTACATGCAACAATCGCTGCAGTATTAGCCGCTTTTGCTATACCTACAAATGCTAAAGTAAACGAAGGATATTTTGCTTCTAAAATAAATAATTTAAAAGAAAAATTTTTTAATATAGATCCAAACGATTCTAAAGAGAATTTAACAGACGAACAAATTCATACCATAGAGGAAATTAGGGATCTATCTAAAAACGCACTTCCGCCTTCTCAAAGACTAGAACATGGACTTCACAGTTTTGTAAGTTTTATCATCATGCCCATTTTTGCATTGGCAAATGCTGCAATTCCTATTAGTTTTGGAGATGGAAGTGGTGTATCACATGTTACTTTAGGAGTAGCTATAGGTTTATTATTTGGTAAAGTTATTGGTGTTACTGGATTTACGTTACTTATGGTAAAATTAAAATTAGCTAATCTACCCAATGGAATGAATTATTTAAATTTATTAGGAATTGGTTTTTTAGCTTCGATTGGATTTACCATGTCTTTATTTGTGACTGAATTAGCTTTTGATATCAATCTACATCCAGAGTTACC
>CAVBJB010000256.1:0-3386 GCA_963595625.1 Lachnospiraceae bacterium
CTTTTAATCTATCCAATCGGACCGATATTAATAAGTAAAAAAGATTTGATAAAATAAAATGCTACTACTGCTAACACAACCTTATCAATATATTTATACTCACACCTTAATTTTACTGGGTTTATCTTACTGTTTTTTAAAAAGGGTACAATATAGGTACAACAAATTAAAAGGTATCTATAAAGCTGTATAAGCCTTTTTTATTCATTTGAGCAATACGGTGCAAATGTTGGTATTTTGTTAAATTAGAGCAGTAATATGCTCTACTAGCCTTAGCAAAACCATGCAAAATTAGTAATTCATTCAAACAAACGCCATTTTTTAATATTACATATACAAGTTGCCTATGATAATAATCGTAGGCATTTTTGTTTTCTGTTATAATTGTCACCCGATCGTTAACCGCAATATGTTGTTTTAAAAATTCCTTACTACGTTTTCCGAGTTCTTTTAAAAGTTCAGCCGGAACATGAGCCTTTTGTTCATCCGCTTTCATTTTCTTATTGATTCTTGTTTCTGGGGCATCAATACCATAAAGCCTTACTTCTTTAATTTCATCTGTAAACTCATGTTTTAAAATGAGAGAATCTGCATCCAATATTTTATGGATCAGTAAATGGGTTTCCATGTAAAACGGTTCTTTTTCTATGTATTTCATTGTATTTCAGTTAGTTAATTATTGTTAATACTAAATTAATCAAGGAACTTTGTAAAGCCAAGAAAATCAATTGTTTAATTAAAAATTTTAGAATCATGGCTAGACAAAAAGGATTAATGAAGTATGTGGGTACAATCGGAGATGTACGCCACTTTAAGATTAAAGGTCAAGAAGGCTTTTATGCAGGAATGGTTGGAGGTCCAACAGCTCAACAAGTAAAATCTGCACCAGAGTTTGAACGTACTCGTGAGAACATGAACGAGTTTGGAGGTTGTGCCAAAGCAGGAAAATCTTTGCGTACGGCTTTATCACAGGTAATGTCCAAAATGGCAGATAGTAAAGTAACGGGTCGTATCACAGCCATCATGAAAAAAATCAATCTGGAAGATGGAACTGAGGCAAGGGGATTTAGAAAGATTGAAATATCAACTCAGCGTCAGTACTTAATAGGATTTGAGTTTGATAGAAACCTCTCAATAAATGGGGTTTTCAATGCGCCTTATGATGTGGATCATAATACCGATCGTAACGAAGCAGAGTTTATCATTGCCGGTTTTAATCCTTCGGATTTAGTATCAGCGCCTGCTGGTTCTACGCATTTCCGCTTGATAAATGCAATCGCTGTAATTTCGGACTTTACGTACAATGCCGTAACAGGAACCTATGAAGCAGAAGATGTAACAACAAATGAGTTAAATGCGGTAGAATACTCAAGCTACATCCCACTTAACACCGCTTTTGCAGGTACAACAATCAGCGTAGCTTTACCAGGATCCCCAACACTAGGAAGCAATGTAACGGTTGTACAATGTATTGGAATAGAATTCTTCCAAGAAGTTAACGGACAGTATTATGCCTTCGCATCCGGAAACTGTTTAAAAATCGAAGATGCTTTTTAATTAGAAAACCAAGAGTCTTTTCGAGTAGAAAAGGCTCTTTTTAATTTAAAGTATGATGCGAGTAAAAATACTACGAGTGGCTTTAGGGAATGATAGTACGTTGAGCCATTTATATATTGATGGAATCTTCCAATGTTATTTACTAGAAGATAAAATTCGAGCCGAAAAAATCCCGAATCAAACAGCGTTTCCCGAAGGAATTTATAAGCTACGCTTGAATACCTGGGGCGGAATGAATAGTAAATACAAAGGGATTTTAGGAGTAGATCATGTAGGAATGATAGAGATTGCAAACATACCCAATTACAGTTACGTGTACATCCATATAGGCAATACCCATTTACAAACCTCAGGATGTCCGTTAACCGGATTTGGATTTGAGAGCTACAAAGGCAACTATAAAGTATTACAAAGTAGACTAGCTTACGAGATGGTGTATCCTAAATTAGCGGTAATAGCTCAGAGTACGGATAATCAAATAGAAGTCACACACGCTTACCAATTTTAAAAGTAAAGCCATGGAAAATGAATATTTATTAAATGTCGTGTTTGGCTCTTTAAGTAGTTTGTTACTTACCATAGTAGCCTATTTTATTAAGCAATTACACACCGATTTTAAAAAGATGGAGAAGGATATCACGGAAGTAAAAACAATGGCTTTATTAATCAAAACAGAATTTAAAAATAGCTATGATTTACTGAGTCAACGTGTAGAATATCTGGAAACCCGAATTCAAAATCTAGAATTATTAAATTTAAAGAACAAAGGAAATGAAAAAGGATAGTTTAAATGTGGTAGAACGCGTAACGCACGAAACCCCAAAGTGGTTTAAAATCGTACGCAATGTAGGATTAGGACTAACCGCGTTAAGCGGAGCTATATTAGCCGCACCCATAGCCCTTCCGGCTGCAGTAGTTTCAGTTGCGGGATATCTAGCCTTAGGCGGAGCGATAGCCAGTGCAGTGGCACAAACAGCGGTAAAGATAGATGAAGCAGATCAAGCAGAATCCGAAACAAAAAAAGTCAATTAAAAATATAAAAAGTCTAACCCAAAAATTTGACCTCACCTAATGGTGGGGTTTTCTTTTATGTAGAAGTGAGCAATTAAATTTTTAGAGAAGATATATAGTGCGCAATCAACTGTATTTTATGTAGAGTTTATGTAGGATTTATGTGTGAAAGGAGAGAAGTACAACTAAATCAGAAAAGTAGAAAACAATCCATTGGTTTTAAAAGAAAAAAAGAGAAAAAAGAAAGCCTAAATTCAATGTGGGGGAGTTTTATGAGTCAAGGTTTTGGAGAAAAATACAACCCGTAGGGTGGAGATTTTTTGAACAAACCCGCAGGGCTTGACCTTGCGTTAAAACTGCCCCCATACCTTGGCTTCCTTTTTATGATTTTTTTAAATCAACAGAGAAACGGCGAAGCTTAACGGGATGGTGACTGGGGTTTTTGAGCCCAAAATAATTCAAATGGGAGGTGGTAAATAAGGCTGTAGGCACTACTGCCTTATACCACCTGTGCGAAAGTGGGTAAACGTAGAGTGTAGGGCTATGTAAGTGAGGGGTTACGAAACAATGCGAAGCGTTGTGAAGTACCGAACGAATAGCCCGGAGCGAATACGTACCTACTTGTAGCACGTACCCGACATTAAAAAGAGGGCGCTAAAAACCGAACCTATAATGGGTGGGTGGGGAAAATTAATCGGGATGGGTACTGGGGTTTTTGAGCCTAAAATAATTCAAATGGGAGGTGGTTGATAAGGTTGTAGGAACTACTGCCTTATACCACCTGTGCGAAAGTGGGTAAACGTAGAGTGTAGGGCTAT
>CAVBJB010000257.1:0-3386 GCA_963595625.1 Lachnospiraceae bacterium
AACCCATAACCAGTGGCTTATGAAGCCATTGCTCTACCAATTGAGCTAGACTGCTTAAAAAAAATACGATAGCGTTTACACGAGAGCCCACACTATTGTGTAAGCCAGCTGTTTTAGTGTAAATAGCACAACACCTCGATATTCCGTATCAATATGCGATGTTAGTATTTTATTTTAAAAATATTGTTCGTAGCAGACATGGGACTTGAACCCATAACCAGTGGCTTATGAAGCCATTGCTCTACCAATTGAGCTAGACTGCTCTTTTTTATTTAAATTTTTAATTATTTGGTTATATCTAAAATTACTATATTTACTGTGTCAACTGCCACCTCATCTACAACAACAGCAACGGTGGTTGTTGTTACCCCGTTTTTTGTTGTTTCTACTACTAATCTTTCTGGGAATGCATAACTATTCCTTTCAGCTTTGTAGGTTGCCCTTCCTTCTAATTTTTTTACTCAAATTTTGGTGTTTTCTTCGTTAGTATCGTCCCAATATGCCACCATCATCATTATTAAAAATAAAAATGCTGAACAGATTGATATTGTAGATCCAACTGTCGATAATGTGTTTCAGCAAGAGTATATGTAAGGGTAGTCAGGTATTCTTCTTGGCATACCTGCTAAACCCATAAAATGCATTGGGAAAAATGTTATATTAACCCCAACAAAGAATGTTATAAATTGAAATAAAGCTAGATTTTCATTATATTTTATACCTCATAATTTTTCTGCTCAGTAGTAGAATCCTGCAAACACCCCAAAAACTGCACCCATCGATAAAGTATAGTGGAAGTGAGCTACTACATAGTAGGTATCGTGTAATGGTATATCTATAGAAGCGTTAGCTAATAAAACACCTGACAACCCCCCAATTGTAAATAAGAAGATAAATGCTCCAACATAAAGTAACGGGATTGTTACTCTAATTGGTGTTGGTGAAGTTCAAAGAGTAAACACCCAACTAAATATTTTAATTCCTGTTGGTACTGCAATAACCATAGTTGCTGCTGAGAAAAATGATCTTGAATCAACATCTAAACCTACTGTATACATGTGGTGTGCTCAAACAATAAATCCTAAAAACCCAATAGATAACATAGCTCCAGCCATACCTAATGTTCCAAAAATTGGTCTATGTGCATGTGCATTTACAATGTTACTTACTATACCAAAAGCTGGTAGGATTAATACATAAACTTCTGGGTGTCCAAAGAATCAAAATAAATGTTGAAATAATACTGGATCCCCACCACCAACAGGGTAGAAGTAAACTGTTGCTACATTTCTATCTAATAGTAACATTGTGATAGCGCCTGCAAGTACCGGTAAAGAAAGTATTAATAAGAATGATGTTATTAATATTGCTCAAACAAATAAGTTCAATCTAGAGTAAGTTAAACCTGGTGCTCTCATATTAAAAATAGTAACTATAAAATTTATAGATCCTAAAATTGACGAAATCCCTGTTAAGTGTAATGCTGCAATTGCATAGTCTATTGCTGTTGTTGGCATGTAGTATGTCGATAACGGTGGATACATTGTTCATCCTGTTGCTGGACCACTTGGAGCAACAAATGCATTAGCTATATGAGTGAATGCTACTGGCATTAACCAAAAACTAATATTATTTAATCTTGGGAATGCCATATCTGTTGCACCTACCATCATTGGAATAAACCAATTACCGAAACCAGAAATTAATACTGGCATAATTGAGAAGAAAATCATAATTACAGCATGTGCTGTAATAAATGCGTTATATACCTCATAAGAACCATCAAACATTCAAGACCCTGGATACGCTAACTCAATTCTAATTACTCAAGAAAGAAGGGCCCCTAGGATACCTGTAAAAATACCAAAAACGAAATATAACACAGCTATTTCTTTATGATTCGTTGTAAATAGTCACCTTAAAACTGGTTTTGATTCAATATAGCTATCTAACATAATAACTAATTCAACTAATTTTTGATTTAATTCCTCATATGCTGTAGACATACGAGTATATCTTTGCATTAAGTTGTTTAACATCTTAATTTGCTTTTTTTTTACCCAAGTATGGTGATGCATACTAGATAAAAATATTTTAGTGGGGTTTATTGGAGTTCCCCATCTTCCACCCAACAACACAATAGGTCACGGCGTATAATCAAAAATGAATATAATTACTTTACCGACAACCTCAAAATACTGACTAATTATTTTTATAATAAACAACAACCTGCCCACTTTCTTTACTTTAGCTATTAAACTACCCACCTCCCCCCCTACAAATAAAAATAGCCTGACTTTTCGCAGTATTGCGAACCGACTCCCTAAGCCTTACCGCACGCCTTACACCACCACGCACTTGGTATGTTATCCCGCCCGATACAAATACATACGTGCGTACATATACATACGTATTAAAAATTGTTATAAATACAACTAAGTTAGAAAATATCCATAAAAATTTTAGTGTATTTGTACTGTCCTTTTTCTCTTAATTTATTAAAAAAAAATAGAGTTTTTTTCCCCACATACCTGCCCGAACATACATATAGTTACGTTTTATTCAAAAATATGATTATGTTGGTATGCCTGCCCACCCTGTAAAAATACAAACTAAACTTTTCTATGTCTACGGCTAAATTAACCAATACATATAAAACCTTAAAAAAAGTACTGTTACTGTTCTTATATTTTATAGTTTTACTAAAAAAACTATAAAATATTACCCCACTAACATTTCTGTTAGTTAGCATACCTACCCGAACGCACTGATAGCTTTATTTTTAAAAGTAAAATTACTTCTTAGTTTTTTATCTGTTATTTGACTTATCACTTAAGATTAATCATGTTGGTCAACTAAGTGCACCAGCATGCCCCTCTAACATTAACATACCAATTGCTACGTACATATATGCTAAATATAATCCTAGAACTTGTGATCCCAATGTTGCTAAATTTAATGTTAACGGTACTAAGTAAACCACTTCTAAATCAAAAATTAAAAATAGTAAAGCTACTACTACAAATTGTATTTCTATAATACCTTCTTTGATGAAGAATGGTGCAAACCCACACTCATATGCTGTACTTTTATCCGCATTGATTCTTTTTGGTGAAAGTACTTTAGATAACCCAACTAAAACCCCCACAAACATTAATACAGCAAACAACAATTTACCCCAAATTTCGGGTGAAACCCATAATGTAGACACCTCCCCAGCATTTAAAAATTCTCTAATAATTTTGTTTGTTTCCTTGATTTCCAAATTTTTTGGCAACTCGTTTAAAAATAAGTGTTTATTGTCTGTATTAAATAATCTGTACTCAACTTCTAGTTTTTGAGCTATTTGAACTCAAATTTTTTTTGAAAACTCAACTAACATCATG
>CAVBJB010000258.1:0-3378 GCA_963595625.1 Lachnospiraceae bacterium
AAGATAAAGAGACAAGAGATGATAAAATAAATGCTATTTTTAAATACGTTCAAAACAACATAAAATGGAACAAAAAAAGAGGATATAATCCTGATTTAGGAGTAAGAGAGGCTTACAAAACTAAAACAGGTAACGTGGCAGATATAAACTTAATTTTAGTAGCTATGTTACGTGAGGCTGGTTTTAGTGCAAGTCCAATATTACTTTCTACAAGAGATAACGAAGTAGCATTATTCCCATCGCATTCTGCTTTTAATTATGTAATTGCTGCGGTTGAAATTCAAGACGATTTAATTTTATTAGACGCTACATCTAAAAATTCTAAACCTAACATTTTACCTATTAGAGCTTTAAACTGGGTAGGAAACCTTATTAGAAACAACGGGAGTTATACCCAATTGGATATGATTCCAACAACTATTTCCAACGTATCTAATATGTACACAGTAAATTTGTTAGAAAATGGTTCTATCGAAGGATTTTTGAGATCTCGTAAAACTAATTATAGCGCTTTTAATTACCGTGAAATAAACGGTCTACTAAATAAAGAATCTATAGTAAAATCAATACAGAATAGTTATCCTACCATGGAGATTGAAGATTTTGATGTTAAAAATCTTCAAAATAAAGAGGAAGATATTTCTTATAGTTATAAATTTAAAGTTCCAAATGTTGCTGATGTAATTGGGGATCAAATATTTTTTGAGCCTAGTTTAATTTTTGGATTAAACAAAAATCCTTTTACAGATGAGGAAAGAATGTATCCTGTTGATTTTATTTATGGTGTAAAAGAGATAGATACGTATGTTATTACAATACCAAATGGTTATGAGGTCGAGTACTTACCAAAAAGTGTTTCTTTTAAAACAGCAAATAACAAATTCGCTTTAAAATGGGTTATTAATGCAGAGAAAAACAAAATATCATTACGTATAAGTGAGGATATTAATTATCCATTAATTTCCGCTGATGAATACCATGATTTGAAAATAATTTTTGACGAATATGTTAAAGTCGAAAATGAAAAAATAGTATTAAAAAAAATCTAATAATATGATCCAATCCATTTTAAAGAAATTAGGGATATACACTTTAGTTTACCTTATAGTAACGGTTTTAGTAAGTATAGACGAGTTACTATGTGCCTTAAAATTAGATACTGTATGTTTAGTTTCTTTTTTTAGCAAATGGGGGATATTCATAGTAATTATGTACATATACGATCGTATTATAAAACCATTGTTTCAAAAAAAATTAGATAAACAATAAAAATGAATATTAAAGACGCTCAATTAGCTGTAGATTCTTGGATTAAAGAACACGGCGTTCGATATTTTAATGAGTTAACTAACATGGCACAGTTAACTGAAGAGGTTGGTGAAGTAGCGCGTATCATTGCGCGCCGATACGGTGAACAATCAGAGAAAGAAAGCGATAAAAATAAAGACTTAGGCGAGGAGCTTGCAGACGTGGTTTTCGTAGTATTATGTTTAGCAAACCAAACGGGTGTAGATTTACAAGCTGCTTTTGACAAAAAAATGGATGTTAAAACAAAACGCGACCACGACCGTCATCACAATAACGAAAAATTAAAATAAATAATAATGGATATAATTCTTAACGGATGTAATTTAATTTCCAATCAAGAAATTAAGATTTCGGGGAGTAAGTCCGAGTCAAATCGAGTGTTACTTTTACAAGCATTATATCCAAATTTACAAATTACAAACCTATCCAATTCAAACGATAGTGAGTACATGCTTAAAGCCTTGCAAACGGACAATCCAACAAAAGATATTCATCATGCAGGTACAGCCATGCGATTTTTAACTGCTTTTTACGCAACCCAAAACAAGTCGCAAGTTATTATGCAAGGATCAACTCGTATGCACGAGCGTCCAATACAGGTTTTAGTTGATGCTTTACGTCAGTTAGGTGCAAATATTACTTACCTCGAAAATACGGGTTATCCACCATTAAGAATAAGCGGAACCACTATCTCAAAAAATAAAGTACAAATACAGGCTAACGTAAGTAGCCAATATATTTCAGCTTTATTATTAGTTGCTCCAAAGCTTAAAAACGGAATAGTTATCGAACTATTAGGCGAAATAACATCAATTCCGTACATTAATATGACGTTACAAATTCTTACAGATTTAGGAATTAAAAATACATTTATTAAAAATGTAATTACGGTTGAACCTTGTTTGCAATTAAATAACTCAAATTTTATTGTTGAGTCCGATTGGAGTTCGGCATCCTATTTTTACAGTATTGTTGCCTTACAAAACATTGGTTTTTCGGTTACCTTATCGTCGTACAAAACCACAAGTTTACAAGGAGATAGTGAATTACAAAATATTTACAAAGCTTTTGGAGTTCAAACCATTTTTAATGAAAACAACATTACGTTAACTAAAATTAGCGAACCAACGGTAAAGCATGTTGACATCGATTTAAGAAACGCTCCGGATATTGCCCAAACTATCGCGGTAACTTGTTTAGGATTAGGTATAGGTTGCCATTTAACCGGTTTGCATACTCTTAAAATTAAGGAAACAGACAGGTTACAGGCCTTAGAAAACGAAATTTCTAAATTTGGAGCTAAAATTATAACCACCACGGATTCGTTAACCTTACAAAATTTCGATATCCAAACCTTCCAAAACATCGAAACGGTTTCTATAAAAACCTATCAAGATCACCGCATGGCCATGGCCTTTGCGCCACTTGCCACAAAATGTGAACTAAAAATTCTCGAGGCCGAAGTCGTAACCAAATCCTTTGTCGATTTTTGGGATAATATGAAACAACTTGGTTTTATCATAAAATAAAAAAAGCATATGAGGTTTTTCTTCAGATGCTTTTTGTTTTTTTAGAAGCCTAATCGCTCGGGCTTAAAATATACTTGGTTTCCCGCTTTCGCCTTTATCTTTTTATTTTAAATCAGGCTGTGGCTCCGCCCAGCCATTAAAATAAAAAGGATATCGGCTCTATCGGGGCTAAAAGTAATCCTAGTACATTAAATAGTGTAACGACCAGATTATGAGCATAGCCCCGATTGTAGCGGCATCCTTTTAGTTGAGGGCAGAGTTTCTCGTAGCCCTCACTAAAAGATACAGCGAAAAGCGGGAGGAAAAGATTCTTTAACGTTAAGAGTAAACGCTTCTTAAAAAAATAAATGTTTATATCCTAGGTGACTGAGGCTCTCGAAGCCATAAACTAAAATTGTGATTTATTAGCGGTTATTATATAAAATGTAAAGATCTTAAAATGAGTGTTCATATCTTAAATAGCTAAAACAATCTTATCCTAGGTGGCTGAGGCTCTCGAAGCCATAAACTAAAATTGTGATTTATTAGCGGTTATTATATA
>CAVBJB010000259.1:0-3376 GCA_963595625.1 Lachnospiraceae bacterium
GCATTAAACTGTCAGAAAAATTAATATTTTTGTAATCTAACTTAAAAAATTATATGGCATCAGGAATTTTTGCAGTGTTGGATGACATTGCAGCTTTAATGGACGATGTAGCAGTTGCAAGTAAAGTAGCTGCACAAAAAACAGCGGGAATTTTGGGAGATGATTTAGCTGTAAATGCCGAAAAAGCAACAGGCTTTTTATCTTCTAGAGAAATTCCGGTATTATGGAAAATTACAAAAGGTTCTCTACTAAATAAAGTTATTATTATACCCATCATTTTAGCTCTAAACTATTTTTTACCAGCCGTAATATCCATTATTTTATTAATCGGGGGTTTTTATTTGGCGTATGAAGGAGTAGAAAAAGTAATTCATTACTTTAAACATTTTAAAGATAAAAATCACGCTGAAGATCTAGCAAGTGAAAAAATTGAACAAAAATCAAACGAAGAATTACTAAAGGAAGAAAATACAAAAGTTAAATCAGCCATTACTACTGACTTTATTTTAAGTATAGAAATTGTTATTATGGCACTAGCTACTACTTTAAATGAACCGTTCCATATACAAGCTATTACGGTTGTTATAATATCTTTAGTAGCTACTGTTGGAGTTTATGGAATTGTTGCACTTATAGTACGTATGGACGATGCAGGATATAAAATCATCCGAAAAACAGACGGCGAAGGCTTTTGGAGATCTTTTGGTAGAACTTTAGTTCGCTCTTTACCGGTAGTAATTAAAGCGTTAAGTATTATTGGTACTATAGCTTTATTATTGGTTTCTGGAGGGATTTTTGCTCATAATGTTGATTTTTTACATCATATTTTACCAAATATTCCAAGTACTCTTAAAGAGTTACTTTTAGGAATTGCAGGTGGTTTAATTGCTTTCGTAGTAATTTCTATTATTCAAAAATTTTTACCAAAAAAAGAGGTAACACATTAATATAAGGGAGCTTTTAGCTCCTTTTTTTGTACTTAACATTTGGCGCAGCGCGTTAGCGATGGGAGCATTTGTTTGAGCTCCTTTACAAACGGTAATGCAATGGACGTTTGTAAAGAGCGAGTGCGTACAGCGCGACCCCAGACCTTAGGAATGGGGTAACGCCCAAATAAAAAATGTCAATTTTTGATAAAAAAAGTTATTTTTGTAATACAAGCTTTAATAAAACATGATTCAATACAACCCTAAAGACTGGTTTACGTTTATTTTTAGATTTCATAAATCTGATACATTTATGAAACTTTTACCCCTAATGATTGGAATTGCAATATACTCGTACGTGGTTGGTTATTTGGAAATGGAATATTGGCAACTGTCGCAAAACGATCAGTTAAAAAATATTACGATTATGCATACCACCCTTGGTTTTGTTATTTCCTTATTGCTTGCTTACCGCACAAATACGGCTTATGACAGATGGTGGGAAGGGAGAAAAATTTGGGGACAATTAACAAATGCCTCTCGAAATTTTGCTTTAAAATTAGATGCTATGTTGATTGAGCCGGCGGATAAAAGCTTTTTTAAAACCATGATTCCGGCTTTTGCTATTGAGTTAGCTATTTATTTACGAAGACAAGAAACTGAGCAGATGCTTTGGCAAGAGGATGGAGACAGTGTAGGTGTTGAGATGATAAAAAACATTGATAAGACAAAGCACAAACCCTTACAAATTTGTAAGCTTTTACACACAAGAATTAATGCATTAGTAACTCATGGTAAATTAACGCCCGAGCAAGCCTTGCTTTTAAACCCAGAATTAAGTGCATTTGCGGATATTTTAGGTGCTTGTGAGCGAATTAAAAATACGCCTATCCCCTATTCTTACAGTGCTTTTATTAAAAAATTTATTTTTGTTTATATCATGACTTTGCCCTTTGGGTATGTCTTTAACTTGGGTTATTATGTAGTTCCTGTTGTAGTTTTTATTTTTTATGTTTTGGCCTCTCTAGAATTGATTGCTGAGGAAATTGAGGATCCATTTGGCGCAGATGCTAACGATTTACCTATTGATGTAATGGCGAAAAATATTAAAAAACATGTAGGAGAAATTTTATAACTTTTTACCTATACTGGTAAATACCCTAAGTTTATAACATACAAGATAGTATTAAAATAAAAAGGTTCTAAATAGAGCCTTTTTTTTGTATTAAAACGTAAGTAAAGATTGATATATTTAAACAGATAAGTTATCTTTGTGACCAGAAAAAAAATTATACAATGCGTATTTCATACAATTGGTTAAAACAATTTATCAAGATAAACAAAACCTCTGAAGAGGTAAGTGCTATACTTACGGATCTAGGTTTAGAAGTAGAAGGTGTTGAAGCTTATGAAAGCTTAAAAGGTGGCTTACAAGGTGTAGTTGTAGGACATGTACTTACATGTGAAAAGCACCCAAACGCAGATAAATTAAGTGTTACTACTGTTGACTTAGGCAACGGTGAAGCGCCTGTACAAATAGTTTGTGGAGCTCCTAATGTGGCGCAAGGACAAAAAGTTTTAGTTGCTACTGTTGGGACTAAATTATTTGATGCAGAAGGTAACCCTTTTGAGATTAAAAAAGGTAAAATTCGTGGTGAGGAATCGCACGGAATGATTTGTGCTGAAGATGAATTAGGTTTAGGATCTAGCCATGCCGGAATTATGGTATTGCCAGAGGATACAAAACCAGGTACTTTAGCAAAGGATTTATTTGAAATTGAAACCGACGAGGTTTTTGAAATAGGATTAACCCCTAACCGTGCAGACGCTATGAGCCACTGGGGTGTAGCGCGCGACTTACGTGCAGGTTTACTACAACTTGGTGAGCCGGTTAAGGAACTAGTGACTCCGTCTGTATCTAAATTTAAAGTAGAAAAACGTACTTTAAAGATGGATATAAAAGTAGAGGATCACAAACTTGCTCCACGTTATTGTGGAGTTACCATCTCTGGGGTTGAAGTTAAAGAATCTCCAGCTTGGTTACAAAACCGTTTAAAAGCTATAGGATTAACTCCTAAAAATAATATTGTTGACGTTACTAACTATGTATTACACGAGTTAGGACAACCTTTACACGCTTTTGATGCTTCTAAAATTAAAGGAGGTAAAGTTATTGTAAAAACAATGCCTGCAGGTACTAAATTTATAACGTTAGACGAGGTAGAACGTACACTTCATGAAGACGACTTAATGATTTGTGACGAAAACGGACCTATGTGTTTAGCAGGTGTATTTGGTGGTAAAAATTCTGGAGTTACAGAAAATACAACTCAAATTTTCTTAGAATCAGCTTACTTTAATCCAGTAACTATTCGTAAAGCAGCTAAACGTCATGGTTTAAATACAGACGCCTCTTTCCGTTTTGAGCGTGGTATCGATCCAACAATTAC
>CAVBJB010000260.1:0-3307 GCA_963595625.1 Lachnospiraceae bacterium
AGGCTGTATCGGTAAATCACGGCTAAAACGTCTGTCTATTAAAACTAAAAGCTCAATAGCCGACGGACGTCCAAATGATTGAATAGCAGTTAAAGCAGCACGTATACTACGACCAGTGTATAAAACATCGTCAATAAAAACTACTTTTTTGTTTTCTACTAAAAAATCAATTGCGGTTTTATTCGCTTCTAAAGGTTTTTCATTTCGTCTAAAATCATCTCTAAAAAAAGTAATATCTAAAAAGCCTAACGGAGTGTTTTTTATACCGTATTCTTGTTCTAGAATTGATTTAATACGTTGAGCTAAAAATTTGCCTCGGGGTTGTATACCAATTAAAATAGTAGATGTAAAGTCTAAGTGTTTCTCGACTAATTGACAAGCCAAACGGTGTAAAATGATATCAACTTCTTTCGAAGTAAGTAATACTTTTTGATTCATACTAGAAGTGTTGTTTGGAGCGTAAAATTACGTTTTATTTTTAAATTATCTATTTAAATTCCTATAATTACAGGTGTTTTGGCATAAAAAAAACCAGCTTCTAAAATAAATTAGAAACTGGTTAATACTATATTTAAGAATACATTTGTTGACGTAATTCTTTAATTTTTGGATCATCTAAATAATCATCAAAAGTCATATAACGGTCAATAACACCTTTAGGAGTTAACTCCACAATACGGTTACCCACAGTTTGAGCAAACTCGTGGTCATGCGTAGTTAATAATAAAGACCCTTTAAAGTTTTTTAATGAGTTATTAAAAGCGGTAATCGATTCAAGATCTAAGTGAGATGTTGGCTCATCTAACATTAAAACGTTAGCACGAGTCATCATCATTCTAGAAATCATACAACGTACTTTTTCTCCTCCAGATAATACAGAACCTTTTTTAAGCGCTTCCTCTCCAGAGAAAATCATTTTCCCTAAGAAACCACGTACGTAAACCTCATCTCTTTCTTCTTCAGTTTTAGCCCATTGGCGTAACCAATCCACTAAAGTTAAATCGTCTTTAAAGTAAGAGGAGTTATCTGTTGGTAAATACGATTGAGTCGTTGTAATACCCCAATCAAAAGTACCAGCGTCTTGGGTCATTTTGCCATTTAAAATTTCGTAAAATGCAGTTGTAGCACGAGAGTCTTTAGAGAAAACAACAACTTTATCTCCTTTGTTCATGTTTAAATCTACATTTTTAAATAGCACCTCTCCATCTATAGATGCAGCTAAATTAACAACATTTAAAATTTGATCTCCAGCCTCACGGTCTTGTTCAAAAATAATGGCAGGGTATCTTCTAGAAGATGGTTTAATATCGTTAACATTTAATTTCTCGATCATTTTTTTACGAGAAGTTGCTTGTTTAGATTTTGCAACGTTTGCAGAGAAACGACGGATGAATTCTTCTAATTCAGCTTTTTTCTCTTCTGCTTTTTTGTTTTGTTGTGCTCTTTGTTTAGCCGCTAATTGAGAAGATTCGTACCAAAAAGTATAGTTTCCTGAGAAATGGTTGATTTTCCCGAAATCAATATCCGAAATATGTGTACAAACAGCATCTAAAAAGTGACGGTCGTGAGATACAACTAAAACTGTATTTTCGTAGTTTGCTAAAAAGTTCTCTAACCAACCAATTGTTTCAAAGTCAAGATCGTTGGTAGGCTCATCCATAATTAAAACGTCTGGGTTACCAAATAAAGCTTGTGCTAATAACACACGTACTTTTAATTTACCCTCAACATCTGCCATTAAAGTATAATGATGATCCTCAGAAATACCTAAGTTTGATAATAAAGAAGCGGCGTCAGAATCTGCATTCCAACCGTTCATCTCATCAAACTGAATTTGTAATTCACCAATTCTATCTGCATTTTCGTCAGAATAATCAGCGTACAAATCATCCATTTCTTTTTTTATAGCAAACAAAACTTTGTTCCCCATTAATACTGTTTCTAAAACAGTATGTTCGTCAAACATATTATGGTTCTGGTTTAAAACCGACATACGTTTCCCTGGCTCAAGAATTACGCGACCAGACGTAGGATCAATATCCCCAGCTAATATTTTTAAAAATGTTGATTTTCCTGCACCATTTGCACCAATAATACCATAACAGTTACCTTGGGTGAATGTTGCGTTTACTTCATCAAATAAAATTCGCTTTCCGAACTGAACTGATAAATTTGAAACTGTAAGCATTGTACTAAGTTTAATTATCTAAAAATTGATGCAAATTTACGAAAAATATTTCAATTTATAGTATTATTGCACTGGTTTATAAATAAGCCATTTTAACCAACTATTAACTAAATTATTTGTAAACTATTATAATTTTGTTTTAGAAATTGATTTTTTACCAATGAAAAACCTACACCAAACTATATTTTTAAAACTCTTATTTTTTTCACTACTTTTTACCTCTTGTAAAAAGGAACCATTTCTCGAAAATGACTATTCTGCTTACTTTGGTGGTGTGATTGATAATCCTTCCAGCCAATATGTCATCCTGTTTAAAGAAAATATCGCCATAGATTCTATTTTATTGGACGAGAATAATCATTTCTTTAAAAAATACGACTCCCTAGCTCCGGGAATGTACACCTTTAAAAACGAACCCGAATACCAACACATTTATTTCGAAAAGAACGACAGTTTAATGATCAGCTTCAACGCTAAAAACTTTGATCAAACTTTAGTTTTTGGCGGTCGTGGCGATTTAAAAAATAATTTTTTAATTGACTTATATTTAAAAAACGAACAAGATAGAGCCAACCTATTCCAATTTTACGATAAAGAACATGAGGTATTCAGACCTATTTTAGACTCTGTCTATAAGGACAAAAAAAGCTTTTACAATTCCAGAAAAGCTACCATAAATTGGAGCGAGGATTTTGACATATACGCTAAAGCACTTATAAATTATAACCATTACGTTAGGTTAGAGCTATATCCATACATCTATTATAAAAGAACAGGCAACGACATCTCCAAAAACTTACCTAAAGATTATTACGGTTTTAGAGGGCTTGTAGATTTAAACGACGAAAAATTAATTTCCTTCCAGCCCTTTACCTCCTACTTAACCGCCATGTTAAACAATATTGTTTACGAGGATTGTTTAAACAACGGCCACAATATGGATTTGGCTTTACACTGTAATATCGAGAAATTAAAACAAACCCATAAATTATTTAAAAGCGAAAAAATTAAAAATACCATCCTTAATAACATTGCTTTTATGTATTTGCTCGAGGATCAAAACCTAGCCTCCAACCAAACATTTTTAAACGAATATTTTAAATACTCTACAGATAAATC
>CAVBJB010000261.1:0-3307 GCA_963595625.1 Lachnospiraceae bacterium
AAATTGATCCTAATGAGGTTTTTACAGGGCGTGTAAGTTTTTTCTCTGAAAAAGGTTATGGTTTCATTGTAGAAGAACACTCAAGTGAAGATATCTTCTTCCATAGTGATCAAGTTTTAGAACCAGTAACAAAAAATGACAAAGTCAACTTTGTTAAACAAAATACCTCTAAGGGAATTAGAGCGATTAAAATAAAAAAAATAATTTAAATTAAACAAAATGCAAGAAGGTACAGTAAAATTCTTTAACGAATCAAAAGGATTTGGATTTATTACTCAAAACAATGGTGAAGAAATTTTTGTTCACGTAACAGGTTTAGTAGACAGAGTTCGTGAGAACGACGAAGTTACTTTTGATATCGAAAAAGGTAAAAAAGGATTAAACGCTACAAACGTTAGAAGAAAATAATTACCTGTTCAAGTAAAAAAGGGAAATTTTTACATTAGTTTAGTTTCCTTTTTTTTATTAGAACATTTAATAAAAAGCCACTACTTATAATGTTGTGGCTTTTTTTATTTTATGCGTATTCCGCTTCTTCTTTTTTATGGGTAGTAAATTTTTGTCTTATTTCGTAAGAATCTAAAAACTCTTCCTCACGACCTTTTACAAACCACGAATATCCAAAAGCATATAAAGCTATAACTTCACCTATTAAAGTTGTGTAATACAAATTGTTATTTGTATCCAATAATAAATTTCCTAAAAAAGCAAGTAAGATACCTGATATTATTAATACGGATGATACCATATATTTTAAATTATTTTTCTCCAAATACTTTTTGATCGGCTCATCTAAATTTTTTAAGACTTTTTTAGGTGTGTGGAAAATGTATAGACAGAACACGGCTAAAATACTAAATAGAATAGTTGCTGAACCTGTATGTATGGTAGCGTTGACCTTAGTATATCCAGGATAAATGTTTCCGATAGTCTTTTCTAAACTAGCATTAAATGTAAATTGATCAACATCTTTTTCAAAATGAGGATTCATTTTTTGTTGTGTATCTATGTTATCAGCATAATACCCTATAGGATTTGTTGGAAAAAGTGCTACACCTAGTGCAAATATACCAGCTGCAATAGCTAATCTTTGTTCGGTTTTATATTTTAAACTTCCAATGTAATCATAAAAATCAGGTTGCGTTTTATAACAAAGCATCATTAGTCCTACCGCAGCTAGTATTCCTGTAAAGATTTCTCTAGCATTTGTAAAATTAAAATGGCTAATACTAGTTTGTATGCCAATTGTAGGATTGAGGGATAAGATTAGTAAAAGGGTTGGTAAGGCAAAGGCTAAAATTCCAACCATTTTGCGCATACTACGTCCCGTTTCTTTAGGACTTAATTTTTTAATTTCAAAATTACTCATTTTTATTAGTTTTAATGGTTAATGTATTAAATGTAATTAAAAATAAGTTATTATTAATCAGGGTTTTATATATTAAATACTTGCTTAATTCCTTACAGAAATTTCGTAAAAAAAACCGAAGTATACCTTCGGTTTAATATAAAACGTTTAAAAAATCATCAAGTGTAATGGCACCAAAATAATGAGGAATGTCTACATTTTTTAGAGCATCTCTTAACTCCTCGCGGTCGTATTTTTTATTTACAAGTAAATTTTCGATATCGCTAACCTCTCCAATCCCAAAAAAGTCACCAAAAATTTTAATGTTTTTAATGTAGCCTTTTTCTATATTCACATGTAAATCGATCACTCCTGTAGGGAAACGTTTAGAGAAAACACTTGTAGATATGGGAGATTTACCATAATTCCAATCCCAGTTTGCGTAGCGGTTGGTTGAAATTTCATTAATCTTTTCCCAGTCGGACTCGGTTAATTTATATTCGTTAACCTCTGCTCGGTTGGATACGCTAAAGATTGAAAGTAAAATATGCTCTTTAAAGGCTTCAATAGTCATTGGGTGATCTAAATACTCAGAAATATTTGCTACTCGAGATCGTACGGATTTCATTCCCTTGGATTCGATTTTATCTTTTCTGACCTTTAGTGCATTTACAACCTCGTCCATATTTGAATTAAACAAAAGAGTTCCGTGAGTAAATATTTTACCTAGTGTAGCAAATTGAGCATTACCGCTGATTTTTTTCTCACCAATTAATATATCGTTTCTCCCTTTTACTTCGGCTGTTATCCCTAAATCTGCTAATGCTTTTATGATAGGGTCTAAGAATTTTTTAAAATCAGCAAAACTTTTACCGTCATTTGCGGTTATAAAACTAAAGTTTAAATTACCCTCATCGTGATATACAGCACCTCCGCCAGAGAGGCGTCTCACTACTTTTATATTATTGTCTTCTACGTAATTTGTATTAATCTCCTCAATGGTATTTTGATTTTTTCCAATTATGATTGAGGGTTTGTTGATATAAAATAATAATATAGGCTCGTTGGCTGGTAGGTGTCTAACAGCAAATTCTTCGATGGCAAGGTTTAGGGTAGGGTCTGTAATATTATTATTGTCTATAAATAGCATAGTGTTTTTCTTTAAAAAGGTAAAGGTACTAAGTTTTTTAGTTAAATAAAGAAACCTTAGCAGTTGCTAAGGTTTAGTGTTATTTAAGTATGGCTTCTAATTCTGGCGAATAATGTTTTTTCTGATCTGAAATCACAGCATTTACTATAGTACCATCTTCTTTTATTTCTACAATGTTATCTACATAATCATTATATGTTTTATAGGTTTGGTACGAATTGTACCCTTTGGCTACTACTTGACCGTATGCATTTGTTGCCACAGAGCCATTTTCATAATAGTTGTTTTTAGTTTGTGTCAAGGTGTTAACATCACCAAAAATATAGTATTTTCCAGGTTTAAGGTTAGGAAAGGTAAATTCACCTTTAGAATTGGTTTGAGCTTCGTATCTTAAATCAAATACTTCTGGATGTAATTGTGCATAAATACCTTTTTTGGGTTTTTCATGCTTGTGTTTAAGTCTAATAAAGTCTTTTACATAATCAGTATAAGGAATTAAATATACGGGTTGGTTGTAGGCCAATTCAGGACCTCTTACAGATGCAATCACCTTCATGCCGTTTTTGCTATTACGTGGTTTTGCGTGCATAACACCTGTAATAGTTGATTTTCCAGGTTTCATTTGCTCTTTAATTTCTTTGATATTGTATGGAACAGTAGATAAAAGTTCTGGCGACTCTTTTTGTTTTTCTGGTTGTTTATAAATTTCTTTATTTATCTGTGCTTGTATGGTACCTAGTACTAAAGAACACATTATTAATAGTGCAATTCTCATATATGATAAATTATTTGATTGTTATAGATTGACT
>CAVBJB010000262.1:0-3296 GCA_963595625.1 Lachnospiraceae bacterium
ACTGTATTGTACGTATCGTTAGGGATAATAATATCTGCAAACTGTTTAGATGGTTCTATAAATTGCTCATGCATTGGTTTTAACGTAGTTTGGTAACGGTTTAAAACTTCTTGCATATCTCGTCCACGCTCCGCAATATCTCTTTTTAAACGTCTAATTAAACGTTCGTCTGAGTCTGCATGCACATAAATTTTGATGTCAAATAAATCTCTAATTTCAGGATTTGTTAAAATTAAAATCCCCTCAACAATCATAACTTTACGTGGATGTGTTAAAATAACATCACTAGTACGATTGTGTTTAACATAAGAGTATACCGGTTGCTCTATTGTTTGTCCTTGTTTAAGTTGTTTTAAATGATTTACCAATAATTCAAAATCAATAGCTCTTGGATGGTCGTAGTTAATTAAGGCACGTTCATCATAACTTAAATGATCATTAGCACGGTAATAGGCATCTTGAGATATAATACCTACTTCATTCTCTGGTAATTCTTTCATGATTTGGTGCACAACAGTAGTTTTACCACTCCCTGTTCCACCTGCTATTCCAATTATCAACATTGTAAAGATATATTTTTTTTACAAAAATACGTATTTTGTGGCTTTAATGAATAAAGTTAATGCTAAATTTCGGACTGTGTTAATTTGTTGTGAATTATTAAAACATTAAACATTTTGTGGTTCATTTTTTTGGATTTTTGTCTAAGAAATTTAGAAACACAATGAAAACTGTTTACTCCACATTTTCTTTTTTAACCTTTATAATTTTAATATCTGCCTGTAATAAATTCGTGGCTACAGGTACAGGTATGGAAATTCCTGAGGTTGTATTAAGTCAACATGTTGAGGATGAGGTAAGGTCGTTGCATTTTATGTCTGGGTGTTATACCGGCAATGTTTGTAAAAATGGTCCTGAGGACTACAACCATATGCGTGTTGTTTTACTTGAAGATTCTACTTACGATTGGTATTGCGAAACTTTATACGGTAATAAAAATACAGAACGTATGCGTGGATCTTACAGTTTTAACCGAGATACCTTAGTTTTGTATACGGCCCAAGACAATCAAAAATTTGTGATTAAAGATAATGAATTAATTTATGTTAGCTACAACTCCCAATTAGGTAATGCGGTGGTTGACGAATCTAACATTTTATATAAAAATTAAAGCCTCGAAACAATTCGAGGCTTTTTAATTATAAGTCTAAACTTCCTTCTCGGCCAATGTCCATTTGAGAACCTGTAACTGCACTTGCAGCCACTTTTAGCAAAGTCATTAGTTTATTGGTTTTATTGTCCCAATAATGCGCCTCGTTTGGAGTAACTTTTAAAATGCGGATGTTGGGATCTTCTTTTCCTTTTTCAAACCAAACTTCTACAAACTTATTCCAGTATTTGTCTATACGTTCTTGGTTGGTAGAAATCTCGGCAGTTCCGTTTAAGGTTAAAAATTGATAATCGCCTACATGAGCATAATTTAATGATACTTGGTTGTTTTGTTCGATGTTTTTATACGTTTGGCTGTCTGCAGAGCATAAAAACCAAATGTTTCCTTCCTCATCAACTTCTTGTCTGCTCATGGGTACGGTGTATGGATACTCAGATTCTTTAGAAAAAGTGGAGAACATACTGATGTCAATATGATCTACCATGGTTTTCATTTTTTCTTTGGCTTCTTGATTTTGTAAATTCTCTGTGCTCATAATATATAAATTTACTACAGCGAACGTTTGATTTTTATATTATAGTGCTTAGGGAAACCAATTTTAACGGAAGTTTGTGTTACGGCGCAGCGCGTGAGGGATAGAGCCAAGCACCTTGTGCAGGCGAAAGCTCGACAGAAAAACCGATTGAAAAGCGGTTTTTGTGGCACGCCCAAAATAAAAGGCATAAAAAAAAGCCGCAACTAATTGTTACGGCTTTGTCGGGGTGGCAGGATTCGAACCTGCGACCTCCTGGTCCCAAACCAGGCGCGATGACCGGGCTACGCTACACCCCGATTACCTTAGTATTGCGATGCAAAAGTACTACAAATTTTGATATCTGAAAGTGTTTTGCAAAACTTTTTTTCAAAAAAATACGCATTAAAAATTAAGCGTTTGATTTATAACGAAATATAATTCATCTTTTTTTTAATTTTAACATATAGTAAATTCTATCAATACCCGTATAAGCATTAAATATAGCTCGATGGTTGGAGTTTTACGGCTTTATGGTTACATTTGTAATATTAAGTTAATATGTAAATACCATGTCAAACACTATAGAAAAAGTAAAATGTTTAATTATTGGTTCTGGTCCTGCTGGATATACAGCGGCAATTTATGCAGCTAGAGCTAATATGAATCCTGTTTTATACCAAGGGATGCAACCTGGTGGACAGTTAACTACTACTAATGAGGTAGAAAATTTTCCGGGGTATCCAGAGGGGATTACAGGTCCAGAAATGATGATGCAGTTACAAGCTCAGGCTAAACGTTTTGGTACAGATGTTAGAGACGGATGGGCTACTAAAGCAGAATTAGTTGGGGATGTTAAAAAGGTTTGGATTAATGGTACTACAGAAATTCATGCCGATACGGTAATTATCTCTACAGGTGCTACAGCTAAATATTTAGGTTTACCTAGTGAGCAACATTATTTACAAATGGGTGGTGGAGTGTCTGCTTGCGCGGTTTGCGACGGCTTTTTTTACCGTAACCAAGAGGTTGTAATTGTTGGTGCAGGGGATAGTGCTTGCGAGGAGGCACATTACCTTTCTAAACTTTGTAAAAAAGTAACTATGTTAGTTAGAAGTGACAAGTTTAGAGCTTCTAAAATTATGGAAGAGCGTGTACGTAACACAGAAAATATCGAAATTTTAATGAACACAGATACTGTTGAGGTACTTGGAGACGGAAACGTAGTAACTGGAATTAAAGTTTTAGATAAAACTACGAATACAGAAAAAGTTATTGAGGCAACAGGTTTCTTTGTGGCTATTGGTCATAAACCAAATACCGATATTTTTGCAGGACAATTAAATATGGATGAGGTTGGGTATTTACTTACAGAAGGTAAAACGTCTAAAACCAACGTTCCAGGAGTTTTTGCTTGCGGAGATGTACAAGATAAAGATTATAGACAAGCTATTACCGCAGCAGGATCGGGTTGTATTGCAGCCTTAGACGCAGAGCGTTATTTAGCCTCTCAAGAATAATATATAAAACGCCAGCTGTTACGTTGGCGTTTTTTTTGGGGGCAATGCCGCCTTTTAATGGGCGGCCCGGGCTATCCGCACTCGCTTTTAACTC
>CAVBJB010000263.1:0-3283 GCA_963595625.1 Lachnospiraceae bacterium
GTATTATGCGTTTATTAAAAATCCAAGAATTAATTCTAAAGGATTAGATACATCTGCTATTATGGGATTCATGAATTCTTTAATGGATGTTATTAAACGAGAACGACCTAATTATTTAGCCGTTGCATTTGATAAGGAAGGGAGTAAAGCTCGTGTAGAAATGTTTAGTGAGTATAAAGCTAACCGTGATGAGACTCCTGAGGCTATTAGAATTGCAGTTCCTTATATTCAGGAAATATTACGTGCCATGCATATTCCCATTGTTGAAGTACCTGGTATTGAGGCTGATGATTTAATTGGAACTCTAGCTAAACAAGCAGAAAAAGAAGGTTTCCAAGTTTACATGGTTACGCCTGATAAAGATTACGCTCAATTAGTATCTGAAAATATTTTTATGTACCGTCCAGCACGTATGGGTAACGGTATAGAAATTTGGGGTGTTCCTGAAGTACTTGAGAAATTTGAGGTAGAACGCCCTGAACAAGTGATTGACTTTTTAGGTATGATGGGAGATGCGGTTGACAACATCCCAGGATTACCAGGAGTTGGAGAAAAAACAGCTAAAAAATTATTAGCTGAATATGGCTCAATGGAAAACCTTTTAGCTAATACACATCAGTTAAAAGGTAAAATGAAAGAGAAAATTGAAGCTGCTAAAGAGCAAGGGTTACTTTCTAAAAAACTTGCAACAATTTTCTTGGATTGTCCTGTAACTTTTGATGCTAATTCGTATAAATTAGATAAACCAGATATAGCAAAAACAGAAGCTGTTTTTCAGGATTTAGAGTTCCGCCGTATGCAAGAACAATTTGACCGTTTATTTGCAGAGGGTGGTGATTTCTCCGAGGTGGCAACTACTACTCAAGAATTTGAAGTTGCAACTCCAAAACACTATAAAAAACCAGAAGCTTCAGACCAATTTTCGTTATTCGAAATGCCAGAAGATGGTCTAGAAAGCTATTCTACATACAAAACTTTAGCAGATACAGATCATTTATACCAAGTTGTTCAACCTGGTTTTGGTGTAAAAATTTTAGTTCAGAATTTATTGAACCAAAAAAGTGTTTGTTTTGATACCGAAACTACAGGGATAGATGCACTGAATGCCGAATTGGTAGGTATTGCTTTTTCATACCAAGAAAACCAAGGGTATTATATTCCGTTTCCTGAGTCTAGAGATGAAGCTATTGAAATTTTAAATCAGTTAAAACCATTTTTTGAGTCTGAAACGATCGAAAAAGTAGGTCAAAATTTAAAATACGATTTAAAAGTATTAACCAATTACGGGGTTTCGGTTAAAGGACAGCTTTTTGATACCATGATTGCGCATTACTTAATCAATCCGGACATGCGCCATAACATGGATGTGTTAGCCGAAACGTATTTAGGCTATTCTCCTAAACCTATTGAAGATTTAATTGGAAAAAAAGGTAAAAACCAAAAATCCATGCGCGATGTTGCAATTGAGGAAGTAAAAGAATACGCCGCAGAAGATGCAGATATAACTTTCCAGTTAAAACATAAATTTGAACCGCAGTTAGAAAAAGCCAGTACTCGCAAATTATTTGATGAAATTGAAGTGCCGCTAGTTAAGGTTTTAGCCGATATGGAGCACGAAGGAATTAATTTAGATGTCCCATTTTTAAACGAGTTATCTGAAAAAATTTCGGAAGAAGTAAAACAGCTAGAATCTGAGATTTATGAAATAGCAGGAGCTACCTTTAATATTGCATCTCCAAAACAATTAGGAGAAATCTTATTCGATAAATTAAAAATTGGAAGCGGTAAAATCAAAAAAACTAAAACGGGTCAATACGCAACAGGTGAAGAAGTTTTAAGTGATTTGGCTAAGGACAATGTAATTGTTCAAAAAATATTAGAATACCGTCAAGTAGTTAAACTACAAAACACATATATAGATGCGCTACCAAAACAAGTAGATGCAAAAACCAATCGTGTACACACGGAGTATATGCAAGCCGTAGCAGCAACAGGGCGTTTAAGTTCTAACAATCCTAACTTACAAAACATTCCTATTCGTACAGAAAGAGGACGTTTAATTAGAAAGGCTTTTGTTGCGCGAGATGAAAATTATACTTTAGTCTCAGCCGATTATTCTCAAATTGAGTTACGCATTATTGCGGCTATTTCGGGAGAAGAAAACATGATTCAATCCTTTAAAAATGGAGAAGACATTCACCGTTCTACCGCTGCAAAAGTGTTTAATGTTGCTTTAGAAGAAGTTACAAAGGAACAACGAAGTCATGCTAAAACGGTTAATTTTGGTATTATCTATGGGGTATCTGCCTTTGGATTAAGTCAGCAAACCAATTTGTCACGTCAGGAAAGTGCTGCCTTAATTGATGCATATTATAAAACGTACCCACGTTTACGTGATTTTATAACAGAACAAATTGATTTTGCTAGAGAAAATGGATACGTACAAACGGTTTTAGGACGTCGTAGATATTTAAAAGATATAAATTCTGCCAATGCAGTAGTTAGAGGTGGAGCAGAACGTAATGCTGTAAATGCACCAATTCAAGGTTCGGCAGCAGATATTATTAAAATTGCAATGATTAACATTCACGACAAGTTAACGAAAGAAAACTGGAAGTCTAAAATGTTATTACAAGTACACGATGAGTTGGTATTTGATGTTCATAACGATGAGTTAGAACGCATAAAACCAATGATAAAACATGAAATGGAAAATGCTTTTAAACTAATAGTTCCATTAGAAGTCGAAATAGGCGAAGGTAAAAACTGGTTAGAAGCGCATTAATAAAGTAAAGTGGTTGATATTTCAACCACTTTTTTTAATTTTAAAACAATAATAAGATAAACCCAATAATCTAGTCAAGTATGAAGAAACTATTTTTTGCCTTTTTATTGATAACTAATGTAATACAAGCTCAGACAAGTCTAGAAAAAATGGATAGCCTGTTGGTATATTTTAATGACAATAAAAAATTTCTGGGTCAAATCTCATTTAAATTAGGAAATAGCACCGTTTACGCTAAAACCTTTGGTTATACTAAAGATCCAAAACAAAATACCTATACTAATAATTCAAGGTACAGAATTGGAGCAATCTCAAATACATTCACAGCTGCCATGATTATGCAATTGGTTGAGGAGAAAAAACTCAAATTAACCGACAAATTATCATCTTTTTATCCTAAAGTTGATAATTCCAAACGCATAACAATCCAAAATTTATTAAATCACCGTTCTGGAATTCCAGATTATGTGTATGGGGAAGATCCTATTGATACGCATA
>CAVBJB010000264.1:0-3264 GCA_963595625.1 Lachnospiraceae bacterium
TTTTTAGATCTTATCATATAGGTACAATGTAAACGGTAGTTTTAAAAACTTCATTAAAGCCGGGAGGTTTTTAATAAACTCAGGAGTATCCTTTACAGATATTTTAGAGAATTTTTTTCCGTCTTTGTATATAATTTCAATACGTTTTTTATTTTCAACACCATCAACCATTTCAATAGCCAACCGTAGTTTAATTATTTTAACGTGTTTAAAAGTAACACCAATTTTATTATTGGCCATTCCAATTCTAGATTCATCTTTATGGATCCAAAATATCGTATCGTTATCGGATTCAAAAAGAGGTTCTAAACATTTGGGAGTAAAAATTATTTTACTTGTATTTTTATAATTGGCAGTGATGTTAATTTTAGCTGGGATTCTAAAAGTATCCACATAATCTAACTCTAGTTTACGGCTATACGGTTTATTGTAAAATGCAGCTACATCAATATCCTTAATAATTCGGAGTTTAATAGAGGTTGCTGTGGTTTTAATGTCAATAGTTACAGTATTTACCTTTAAAGTATAAACCGGTAAACGATCTTCGGAATAAAAGGTTTCGCCAACTAACCCAAAAAAGGTATTTATTTTTTGAGTCATTTTATTGAATTCGTCCAAAACAAAATTGGTATGAATTTCTGTGTAATACTCCTCTACAGGAAATTTTTCATTGATGTTAGCTTCTACTTTAGCAAAAATAGATTTAGTTTCTAAATAGGGTAAAGCCACATCATGAAACAATCTTATGTATTCAATTTTATATTTATAGGCAACTTTATTATCCTCTTGTATTAACTCCCTGTGAAAAAACTTTCGGTCAATTTTACTGAAGTTTTTCCACGGAATTATACAGTCACGATCCTCGATAATTATAAATTGATCGATAGGATTTTTAGGTTCTTTTATAACTACTTTTTCTACTTTTTGAGGTTTAAAACCTTCTGAGATAGTATCTGTATTTTCAGAAATATCTGAAGTTAAAGGGAATTCCTTTTCTATATCCAGTTTTATTTGATCAAGTAAATTTTGAGTTTGAATTTCCTGATCCCCGTCAAGAGCAACTTCAATAGTAGATAATTTGGAAACTTCCTCAGGGTTTGTAATGTTATCCTGTAGCATATCCAATAAAGTAGGTTCAGCATCAAAAGAGATTGGTGCTGATTCATCTATATTGGATGGGATACTTTTCTCATCAGTTGCTATTTCGGGAGAAGATGATGCTCGTTCAAATGCTGAATCATCCACGTACATAATGTCATTACCCACTATGGATTCATGTGATTCTTTAATTTCTCGTCTAAATATGCTTACATCCTTCATCGGTTTATCGTATTGCAGTAATTCCTTAAAATTGGTAGCATTAAAACCTGTGAGTTGAATAAGTTTTTGCTCCAACAATTTAAAATTTACCGAAATTGTAGATACGGCAAGCATTTCTTGGCCTTTACTACGTAAACTTAGCCAAGAGTTAGGACGTTTTTTTTCGTACATTCCGTGATGTTCGAAAATTATTTGGTCAATAATGTTAATATTGACTGAACCAATAAACCGCTCATTCTCATAGACGATTATCATATCTTCATTTATCTCTACCCTTTGTGTTATAGGGATTAGAGTAGGCTCACTTGCATCGTCTTTTTTGTTTCTTTTAAAGATAGAAAACATAATAATTAGTAGTTAGTTTTAAGGGTATGGTTAGGGCTTTGTATTTTAAATTTAAGAAAAATTAAAAATACGAACTATTACTTATTAAAATAAAATTCTAATAATATTTGTGCTGCTTTAAAAGGGGAAATTTGGTTGGCTTGGACTTTATTTATTTGTAAATCAATTTCATCCATTATAACCGGATTTTGATAGAAATTATTTTTAAGCTGCTCATTAATTGTTTCAAACATCCAATGTTTAGCTTGTTTTTTTCTATTTAAATCGAAATAAGAGTTTTGGGTTGTTAAATTTAAATAATCCTGAATAATTTTCCAAATAGATTCTATACCTGTTTTTTCGATTGCAGAACATAAATGTGCCGTAGGGTGCCATCCAGATATTTTTTCAGGAAATAAATGCAATGCTCTGTTAATGTCGAGTTTAGCGATTCGAGCTTTTTGCAAATTATCTCCATCGGCTTTGTTAATTATAAAGGCATCTGCCATTTCCATAATTCCGCGTTTAATGCCTTGTAATTCGTCTCCTGCACCTGCTAAATTCAGTAATAAAAAAAAGTCAACCATAGAGTGAACAGCAGTTTCTGACTGGCCCACACCAACGGTTTCTACAATAATTGTGTCAAAGCCAGCGGCTTCACATAAAATAATACTTTCCCTTGTTTTACGTGCAACTCCTCCTAAGCTATCTCCAGAGGCTGAAGGTCGTATGTACGCATTGGGATCTTTTACTAGATCTTCCATTCTGGTTTTATCTCCTAAAATACTACCACCAGAAATAGAACTCGAAGGGTCAACAGCTAAAACTGCTACTTTTTTTCCTATAGAGGTTAGATAAGAACCAAAGGCTTCTATAAAGGTACTTTTACCAACTCCAGGCACACCCGTAATCCCAATCCTTACAGAATTGTTAGCATGTGGTATACAAGCTTGTATAACCTCATTAGCTTTGTTTGTATGTTCTGGATTTGTACTTTCTACTAAAGTTATCGCCCTACTTAATGCTACTTGGTCTTTAGCTAAGATTCCATCAATTAATTCTTGCGCCGTAGGGATTTTACGGCGTAATTTTTTTATTGTATTTATAGAATTTACGCTTGTTGATTCCGGTTGGTTTATACCATCCATTTCGTTTAACGCAGATTTTTTTTGATTGGTCATTTAAATAAAACTTAAAATACACTCTAAAGTTACAATAATATCTATTAGTTTTGAGTGATATTTATAACGTACAATCATTTAAAACCTTTTATATATTGGCGAATATACTTTTAATATTGGTATGTATGCTTGCAGGATTTTTACTTAAAAACAATTCAAATTTCCCTAAAGGGTCATACAAAACACTGAATCAGTTTGTTATCTATATATCAATGCCAGCTTTGGCTTTGTATTATATTCCTAAGTTAAAACTAAGTTTAGATTTACTATATCCATTATCTGTAGCTTGGATAAATATTCTAGCAGCTTATGTATTTTTTTCTTTTTTAGGAAGACGATTTAATTGGTCTAGACCTTTAACCGGATGTTTAATTTTATGCGCCGGATTAGGAAATACCTCGTTTGTAGGTTTTCCTATAATTCAAGCTTTATATGGTGA
>CAVBJB010000265.1:0-3251 GCA_963595625.1 Lachnospiraceae bacterium
TTCAGAAATTGTTCAAAGTTTTGCTAAGCAAAAGTCTCCAAAGGAGTTGTCTGAACTAATGAAAATATCAGATAAATTAGCAGAGTTAAATTGGCAAAGAAACCAGGATTGGAAATTACCTTTTACCTTAGACAATGCCAGACAAGCTGTTTATGCTTTTAATGGAGATGTTTATACAGGATTAGATGCATATACGTTACCCCTTGATAAATTAGATGTTTTACAAAACAAGCTTAGAATTTTATCCGGGTTGTACGGTGTTTTGAAACCCTTGGATTTAATTATGCCTTATCGTTTAGAAATGGGAATTAAATTACAAGTTGAAGATAAACCCAATTTATATCACTACTGGAAAGAAATAATTACACAAAAATTAAATAGTGAATTGCAAGATGGAGAGTTATTTGTAAATTTAGCTTCCACTGAATATTTTTCGAGTGTAGATGTTAAAAAATTAAAAGTTCCAGTAATAACTCCAGAATTTAAAGATTACAAAGATGGAAAGCTTAAAATCATAAGTTTCTTTGCCAAAAAAGCGCGAGGAATGATGGTTCGCTATATTATCGATAATAATGTTGAAACACTTGAGGATCTGAAAGGTTTTAACTACGAGGGTTACGCATTTGACGCTAATTTAAGTGATGCAACGAATTTAATTTTTACAAGATAAAAAAATCCCAAGTTTGTTAAACTTGGGATTTTTTTATTCTGAATAACCGTTAATCGTAACATTATGTTGCTTGTTATTACCTAATACATCACCTCTATACCATAGTTGATAATAATAAGTAGTATTTAAGTTCATGTTTGCATCAATGTCTTGGTTGTTGAGTTGTAACCATGATTGACCGTTATTCATTGTTGTTCTCACATCTCTAATTTCTAGGGTACTTAGCGAATTTGGGGTTAGATAAGGATCTATTGGTGTTAAAGATCGTGTAACAACTGTATGCAATACATTGGATTGTACTAATGCATTAAATGAGGAGTTAAATACCGCATTTTTTGCAGTTTTACTATTATATTCTATTTGAGAAATTAATTTATAACTTGAGTCAATGTTATAATGTTCTTTTACTTTCAACCTTAAACTAAGCCCAAAAACATGAACATTATCGGCCGAACTTTGGTTATTTATAATGAAATGCCATTTACCTTGTGGGTTATGACTATTAAATCCCGCAAGATTAGGGATATTTCCACTAGTATAATGATTTTCGTAATTAGGCACTGACAATAAACCTTGAGGTTTAAAATTCATGTTATTATAATTACCGCTATTCCAAGCAGAAATTAAATTAGTGGCTTGATCACTAAAATTGCCGTTAAGTTTTCGATCACCTCCAGATATAATGGGGCCATTTCCATGCATTAGTTCTAATATCTGTCCTGTCGGGGAAATTAAAAATAATTCGATATTACGCATATCTCTAGATTCAATATGTATAAACAATTCAACTTGGCAGACTGAATTTTCTAAACCATTAAAGTCAAAATGTGCTTCTTTTATAGAATTTCTTTCCACTACGTTATTGTTATTTCCCCAATTCGATTGTATTTCAATCCAGTCCGAACAAGAGGCCGCTTCAAAACGTGGACCATTTTGACCGTTTTCGTCTGCCACTACTTTTGTCGTTCCGTTTAAAACTCTTCTCCATCTTTTATTTTTCCAAACATAAAGTCCAGGAATCAGTCGAGTATACGAATCGGATATTGTCGATAAATTTGTTGTAGTATTATAAACAAAAGTTCCATCGGGAACGGTAACTTGCGTATTGAATTTATTTTGTACTGTTATACTATCAAATACATTTTCTAAAGCAATTCTAGGGGGAATAAAACCCAAAGTATTACTATTTATATCTAAACTAGATTTAGGAGCATCTGTTCCTATTCCAACTTTACTAGATGTTTGAGAAATTGCAAGAGTTGAAATAAGAATGAAAATAGGAAGTAGTAGTATTCTCATATTTTAAAAGTTTAGATTAGTATTCTGTTTTTAAAATAAAAGAATAATTTTCATTTTGAGCCTTTGGTGATATAACTGCCGCTTTTCTCCATAACTGATAATAGTAGGTGGTAAATGGCGTTAAATTTCCATTAATATCATTATTACTTACAGCAGTCCATCGTACACTGTTGTAAGTACTGTTACTGCCACTCGATAATATAGTTCCAGGTAATGTATTTGTAGAAGTTATTCCAACTGGCGCTGTTGTTCTTGTAATGACAGTTTGAATTACGTTTGAGGTAGCATTTGCATTATAATTACTATGCGCAACGATGTAATTAGCATCTCCTGAGTTAATAGCTTTTTCACTTAATAACTCAAAATTACTAGGCATTACCCCACCGTATGTAGACAGATTCAACTTTATATTTGTTACTGTAACTTTATCACCTAAATGCACATCTTTAACAAATAGTTTCCAAGTACCGTTAGGATTATCTTCAAAAAAACTAGAAAAACTAGAAACCGTTGCCGGCATAAAATCATAAATGCCTTGGATATAATTATCCAATGTACCTTCTGGTTTATAACTCCCAGTTAAGCAACTGCTGCAATTATCGTTGTAAGAAGTTATGTTTTGTGTTGCAGCATCTGTAAATGTAATATCATAATTATTTCCCGATATACCTGGTCCGCCAGCCAAACTCCCGTTGTTAGTTGTTAATTTTAAAACTTTACCTGAAGGTGACATTAAATATAAACTAACTTGATAAAAATATTTATGATTTAATTTGATTTGTAGAGAAGCATTACAAATAACCCCGACAAGGCTATTTACAGGAAGGTCAATAGTTACAATTTGATCTTCTGATTGAAAAGTAGATGTATGCTCACTTGCTACAGCTAAAGGTGTACAAATATTCCCATCAATATAGGGTACTTGGTTAGATGTTTTATCAAAAGCAAAATTGTTACTTTCAATTGCAACTTTGTTCCATTTAGAACTACCCCAATAATACAACCCGGGTGTTAAGGATTTAGAATTGTTAAGTGTGGTATTCCAAACAATGGTTCCGTCGACTAAATTTCCACCTTGTGGATTTGTGACAGGAGCTTGAATCGTGAGATCGGTTAAAGTCACACGTGGGAAAAGTACACCACCATCACTCGAAACAACATCTAGAGCTCCAGCGGGGGTGGTTGTACCTATTCCTACTTGTGAAAACATCAACAGATTCCAGCACACGGTAAGCAAGAAACTGTACAGGTTTTTCATAAAAGTGGTATCTTTTAATTGTAG
>CAVBJB010000266.1:0-3247 GCA_963595625.1 Lachnospiraceae bacterium
CAATTGATGCATACCCTTTATTTACTGAATAGTAAAGTGAATGATTTGGGCTTGTATAAAAAAGAAAAAATTTACCATTATTTTAATTTATTGGCTTTAGAAATTATTGAAGCGTATAGAGAACAAACTCAGAATATTGACATTAAAAATGTACGTAAACGAGAGGTTATACAGTCGTTTTTAAATTTACTTTCTAGTCACGTTTTATCCCAACGCAGTGTGCAGTTTTATGCCGATGCGTTGTTTATTACTCCTGGACATTTAACTAAAGTTTTAAAAGAAGCATCTGGAATTACAGCTAAAGAAATTATTGAAGAGCACGTAGTGCTTGAAGCACGATTTTTACTATTAGACAGTTCGTTATCTTTAGCTCAAATATCTGAGAAACTTAACTTTAGCGACCCTTCTTTTTTTGGTAAATTCTTCAAGAAAAAAATGAAGGTTACCCCAAATGCGTACCGAAATAGCTTTAAAGTTTCGGAGGCAAATAACTCATAAATCTCCCCGATTTTCTTATGTTTAAATCGTCCTTTGTTTGTTTAAAAATGATTGATTTAGACCAAAACAGGCACCTTTAAGACCTTTTATTTAATTATATAATTAAGACCTTTGCACCTTATTAAATCTTAGCATTAATAACCAATGATTTAATAAGTTAAACGTAAATTATATGATTAAATCCACTAAAAATCCATTATTTATTTTAGCATCTACTTTGATGTTAGCAAGCTGCAGCGACAAAAAGGAGCTAGCAAGTACAGAACCAGAGGTTACTAAAGTTACCGTTGAGGAAGTTAAGGAAACTTTAGGTGAAAACGAATTAAACTACAGCGGAAGCATTGAGGCTGATAATACAGTATCCTTAGGTTTTGGTGTAGCTGGTAGAGTTGTAAAAGTGTATGTACAAGAAGGACAGAAGGTTACTCAAGGACAATTATTAGCTGCTGTTGAGGAAGAAATTTACCAAAACAGTTACAAAGTAGCTTCAGCTGGTTTAGAGCAAGCACAAGATAACTTTAATCGTTTAGATCAGCTTTACAAAAAAGGAAGTTTACCAGAGCGTGATTATATCGCTGTAAAAGTTGGTTTAGCCCAAGCAAAAGCTGGTGCTGCAATTGCGGCTAAAAATGTAAGAGATACAAAATTATATGCATCTTTTACAGGTATTGTTACTCAAAAATTTATTGAAGCCGGTGCTAATACTGCGCCAGGTGCTCCGTCTTTCACAATCGTAAAAACAGATAAAGTATTTGCAACTGCATCTATCTCTGAAAATGAAATCAGCAACATTAAAATTGGTGCTACTACAAAAGTTTCAGTACCGTCTTTAAACCAAGAGTTTACAGGTAAAGTTGTGATTTTAAATCCACAAGCAGACAATATGTCTAAAACATTTTTAGTAAAAGTTCAGATCGATAACCCAAACGGTGTATTATTACCAGGTATGATTGCTGATTTAACTATTACTACAGGTAAAGAGGTTCACTCAATTATTATCCCAACAAACGCTATTGTTCGCGATGCAGATAACATTAATTATGTATTTGTAGTGAAACCAAATAATACTGCATTTAAGAAAAGAATCAGCATTGCAAAAATGACAGGTTCTAGTGATGTAATTGTACAAGAAGGTTTACAAGCAGGAGATAAATTAATAGTAAGCGGCCAAACAACTATTGAGGATGGTGCGCCAGTAAAATTATAATTGCTAAGAACTTAGTTAACAAAAATGACGAAACGTAAAATACATTTCTTAGAAGCAGCGATGAAACACAAGCAGGTTGTCATCGTGCTTATTACGCTGTTAATGATTATGGGGGCCAATTCATTACTAAACATGCCACGTAGTGAAAACCCACGCATCGAAATGCCAACAGCTTTAGTTTATGCTTTTTACCCTGGTGCAGACGAGCACCAAGTAGAAGCAGAGGTTGCTAAAAAAATTGAACAATATTTATTTTCTTTTGAGGAGATTAAAAAGAATAAAGTAAAATCTGAAGTTAAGGAAGGGCAAGTTTTTATCACTTCAGAGATTTACACAACTGTACCGGACCGTAAAAAGTTTTGGCATACGTTGCAATTAGACATGGATGCTAATTTACGCTCTAAACTTCCACAGGGTGTTATAGGACCATTTATCAACAGTAATTTTGCTGATGTGACGGCTATGATTATCTCAGTTTCGTCTGCAGAAAGATCTTATGCCGAGATCGAAAAATACTTAGATAAGTTAGAAGACGGTTTAAAAGTGATCCCAATGGTTTCTAAAATTAACCGTTCGGGAGGGCAACGTCAACAAATCTATATAAACATAGAAGATAAAAAACTACAACAATACGGTTTTGATGTTGGTTTATTAATGGGGGTTTTAAAACAACAAAATGTTACGGGTTATACAGGTGAAGTTTCTGTAGGATCAAACAACATTGTACCAGTTTACACCAACAGTAGATACAGCAACGAAAACGAAATTGCAGAACAAGTAGTTTACACCACTCCAAACGGAACTGTTGTTCGCTTAAAAGATGTAGCTAAAATAGAACGTAGATTCGAGGAGCCGTCATCTAAAGTTCGAATTGGAGAAGAAAACGCGATGGTATTATCTATCGATATGTTACCGGGTAACAACGTAGTTGCTTTTGGTAAACAGGTTGAAGAGAAAATTTCTGAAATTCAGAAAAGTTTTCCAGGTGATATTAAAATGAAAACTATTGTAAATCAGCCAGAAGTAGTTGATGAGAGTATTACTCATTTCATGAAAGAGTTTGGAATGGCTATTTGCTCAGTACTTTTAGTTGTAATGTTGTTATTACCTTTCCGTATTGCAGCAGTAGCATCTGCAGCTGCTCCAATTTCTATGCTTATTACTTTTGCGGTAATGAATATGATGGGCGTAGAGTTACACCAAGTAACATTAGCAGCCTTAGTTATTGTATTAGGTATGGTGGTAGATAATGCCATTGTAGTTGTAGATAATTATATTGAAAAGCTAGACGAAGGTATTACTCCTTGGACCGCTGCTTGGGAAGCTGCTAAGCAATTAATGGTGCCAATTTTTACGGCTACTTTAGCTATTATTTTTGCCTTTTTACCATTAGCTATTTTTATGGATGGTATTGCTAGGGACTTTATGTATTATTTACCGGTAACTGTAGCAATATCTTTAATTATATCTATGGTTGTAGCTTTATTATTTACTCCATATACATGTTATGTATTTATTAAAAAAGGATTAAAAGATAGAGAG
>CAVBJB010000267.1:0-3223 GCA_963595625.1 Lachnospiraceae bacterium
AGATACTCTCTACCGCTTCGTCTACTTTATAGGTTTCAATATTTAATTGGTATGCAAAGCTTTTAATAAAATCTAACTCGCGTCGATCTAAAATTTTATCACTCCACATAGCCATACAAGATATGTCTAAGAAATAATTACGTTCAAAAATTGAATCAAAATACTCTAAGTTAACATCTACCGTATCGTTGTTTTTTTCGAATTTTGTAAAACGTACCGAGTTCTCAAATAACTTAATCAACAAGCTATCGTATTTGCTTTTTTTATCCTTAGCATCTAGGCTTACAAAAGCAATTTTGGTTACTACTTTTTCAATTTTTTCTAGATATTTTAAAACCTGAGTTTCACCAAGTAAATACTTCCTAAAAGCCAACACATCCATATACAAAAAGGCATTTGTGATAATGTGCGAAAAGGATTTAGTAAAAAAACTATCATTGGTTGTCACCCTAATACTGATAATTTTTTCTAACCTAATACTCTCTTTTTCTTTAGGTAAAAAGCGGTTTAAAAAACTTTTAGGCTCTGGATGTAATGCGCTGTAAAAAGTAAGTAAATCTTTTAAAAACAACGTAGCGTTTTGGTTACCGGTTACTTTTACATACATAAGGTATAAGCTATGTAATAAAGTAAGCTTAGTAAGCTCCTCAGTCGTTAGTTTTTGTAGGGTTAGGTACTCTAAGGTATAAAGTTTAATGGTGTGACCATAAATAAATCCGCAGTTACGTAATTGCTTATGTAACTCTTCATCCTCTAACTCCAAATAATCAAATTTGTGGCTTAGCGCAAAATATTTGTCTATCCAACCTTGTGATGACGGATTAATATTCATTTGTAGATTAAAAACGATGCAAAATTAATAAAAAGAATGAGAGTTTTGTTTTTTGACTAAAGTTTAACGTATCTGTATCTTGCTTTATGATTTTATAGGTTTACTTATTTTTTTGGAAGAAGAATTTTGAAGGTGAAAGTCCAATGTCTAAAGTCGAAGGTTTAAAGTTTAAAGTCGAAGGTTTAAAGTTTTGAATGATACTAATATTTAGGCGCAGCGCAATAGGGATTGGAGCTTTGTTTGAGCTCCTTTTTTATGTAACGTAGTGGAATTAAAAAAGAGCGAGTGCGGAAAGCCCGACCGCGAGGGTAGGAGCGGGATTGCTGTTATTAAGAAAAGATAAAAGAAAATAGAGAAAAGAGGAAAGAAAAAAGAAAAAAGAAGAAAGAAGAAAGAGAAAAGAAGAAAGAGGAAAGAAAATTAGATTTGTTGTAATATAAATGATTTTAGGAGCAATAAAAAAAGTCCGCTCTGGATAGAACGGACTCTTTTCAAAATTAAATTATTTGAAATTAAAAGCAATATGAATTTTCAGCAATTACTTTAGACGCAATAATTTCTCTTAATTCGATAACGTTTGGTTGGTTGTCGTATTTTGTAAAACGGCGTAATCCCATTAACATCATACGTTGCTCGTCACCTTCTGCGAATGATACGATACCTTCTTTACCTTTTTGAGAAACGATGTCTACAGCATTGTATAGGTATAATTTAGCCATTGCGATTTGCTCTTTTACAGCTGCTTCTCCTTTTGCTTTAGCTAATTTTTCTGTTCTTAAAATTGTAGATTCTGCCATGTAGATCTCGATTAAGATATCTGATGCAGCAGCGATTAATTGTTGGTGTTGCTCTAACTCTGTACCGAATTTTTGAACTGCAGATCCAGCTACCATTAAGAATGCTTTTTTAAGTTTAGCAATGATTGCTTTTTCTTCTGCAAATAATTCGTCGTAGTCTGGAGTTGAAAAGTCTGGAATACCCATTAATTCCTCACCAACTTTCATTGCAGGACCTAATAAGTCTACTTGACCTTTCATAGCTTTTTTAACTAACATTCCTACTGAAAGTAAACGGTTGATCTCGTTTGTACCTTCGTAGATACGAGTAATACGAGCGTCTCTCCATGCAGATTCCATTGGAGTCTCCTCAGAGAATCCCATACCACCAAAGATTTGGATTCCTTCGTCAGCACAGTTTTGAGCATCCTCAGAAACGGCTACTTTAAGGATAGAACATTCGATTGCGAACTCCTCAACCCCTTTTAATTCTGCTTCTTGGTGAGATGCACCGTCAGCTAAACGAGCGTTAACTCTTTTCTCGATATCTCCAGCTGCTCTATATCCAGCAGATTCTCCTGCGTAAGCAGCAGTTGCCATTTCAGCGATTTTTTTACGTACAGCACCAAAGTTTGCGATTGGAGTTTTAAATTGGATACGCTCGTTTGCATATTCAACCGCTTTATTGATTACACGACGTTGAGAGTCTAAACAAGCCGCAGCTAATTTAATACGCCCTACGTTTAATGCGTTCATAGCAATTTTAAATCCTTCTCCACGACCTGCTAACATGTTTTCTACAGGCACAATTGTATCGTTAAAGAAAACTTGACGTGTAGAACTTGCACGGATACCTAATTTGTGCTCTTCCTCACCTAAAGTGATACCGTTAGGGTTTGCTGGATCGTACTCTACGATGAATCCTGTAATGTTTTTGTCGTCCTCGATACGAGCGAATACGATCATTACGTTACAGAAACCTGCGTTAGAGATCCACATTTTTTGTCCGTTAATTTTGTATGCTTTACCGTCTGCCGTTAATTCTGCTTTTGTTTTACCAGAGTTAGCGTCTGAACCAGCTCCTGGCTCAGTTAAACAGTATGCACCAAACCACTCTCCTGAAGCTAATTTTGGAACGTATTTGTTTTTTTGCTCCTCGTTCCCGTATAAAGTAATTGGCATTGTACCAATACCTGTATGTGCACCAAATGCTGTAGAGAATGATCCTGAAGCACCAGAGATATAGTCACAAGTTAACATGGTAGACACGAAGCCCATTCCTAAACCACCAAATTCTTCTGGTACAGCTACACCTAAGAAACCAAGTTCTCCGGCTTTGCGCATAGCTTCTTCCGTGAAAGCGTAGTCTTTTTTCTCGAAACGGTCTTTGTTTGGCCAAATTTCACGATCGATGAATTCTTTAACAGAATCACGCATCATTTTTTGCTCTTCTGAGAAATCCTCAGGTGTAAAAATATTTTCAGCTAAAGTCTCTTTAACAATAAATTGACCTCCTCTTGTAATGTTTTCCATTTGTTTATGTTTTTTGTTGAGAAAAGAAGAAAGAAGAAAGAGAAAAGACTTTCTTCATTTCAACTGATCCCATTATATTAGT
>CAVBJB010000268.1:0-3214 GCA_963595625.1 Lachnospiraceae bacterium
AATCGAAAACTCAAAAAAAATTTTAAAAATGGCAAACGTAAACGAAAACGTAGAGACAACATCGAGCTCTAAAGGTTCAAAATTATTCGCTCCTTTAACTATCATTTTATGTTTAGTAGTTGGATTCTTAGTTTTTTCACTTGTATTGGGTGCTGAAGGAAACTTCGAACACAATGACCCAACAAATGGACATCCAATCAATATCTTAGGTACAGTATACAAAGGGGGTATTGTAGTAGCAGTATTACTTTCTTTATTATTAATGACTATCGTTTTTGGTATCGAGAGATTTTTCGTTATCACTAAAGCAGCAGGTAAAGGAAATGTTGACGCTTTCGTTACAAATGTAAAATCATTAATCTTACAAGGTAAAATCGAAGAGGCTAAACAAGTTTGTGATGAGCAACAAGGTTCTGTAGCTAACGTGATCAAAGCAGCTTTAGTTAAATATACTGAAGTTAAGAAAGATGGATTAGATAGCGAAAAAGCAGCTGAATTAATTCAAAAAGAAATTGAAGAAGCTACATCTTTAGAGATGCCAATGTTACAGCAAAACATGGTTGTTTTATCAACTTTAGTTTCTATTGGTACATTAGTAGGTTTATTAGGAACAGTATCTGGTATGATTAAAGCTTTCTCTGGATTAGCAGCAGCAGGTGCACCTGACCAAGCAGCATTAGCAAATGGTATTTCTGAGGCCTTAATTAATACAGCAACAGGTATTGGTACTTCAACTTTAGCTATTATTTTATATAACTTATTTACAACTAAAATTGATAAATTAACTTACTCTATTGACGAGGCTGGTTTTACTTTAGCTCAAGCATATAGAAGATTAGTTAAATAATTTTCTTTAATAAATAAAGAATATTCGTGCATTGCACATCAATTTTAAAGTAAATCAAATATGGCAAAAGCAAAGAAAAAGTCGGGTAAGACTTCGATAGATATGACCGCAATGTGTGACGTTGCGTTCTTATTACTTTCGTTCTTCGTAATGACTTCAACTGCTAAACTGCCAGAACCACTTCCAGTAGATACACCTGCATCAACTGTACAACAAAAATTACCAGAATCTAATTTAGCTATGGTGACTGTTGGAGATGAGAAAGTGTATTTTACAATTTCGGATAGAGATTTAAGAGGAGCAGTTTTGGACAAAATTGCAGAGAAGTATCAAATTACGTTTTCAGAAAAACAGAAGAAAGCTTTTGAATTGATGGATGGCTTTGGTGTTGATATAAAACAACTACCAAGCTTACTAGATATGAAAGGCTCTGACAGAAATAAAGACGGAGTACAAGGGGGTATACCTTACTCTGCAGAAAATAACCAATTAAAGGAATGGTTACTTGCAGCTCGTAATGCAGCTCGTGATAAAGATCAAGAGTTAAAAATAGCGATTAAAGGAGATGCATTAGAAACTTATCCTATGATGAAAAAGGTTATTAATTTAATGCAAGAACAAAAAATCAATAAGTTCTTTTTAGTTACCGGATTACGCGGTGAGGATTTTTAATTTTTAAAAAAAGTAAAAAATGGCAGAATTAAATACTGGCGACTCAGGTGGTAATAAAGGCGGTAAAGTAAGAAGTAAAAAGAATAGTGGTAGTGTGGATTTAACTGCCATGGTAGATTTAGCTTTCTTATTGATTACGTTCTTCATGTTAACCACAACGTTGTCTAAGCCACAATCAATGAACTTAGCTATGCCAGATAAAGATCCGGATTTAGTTGAGCAAAATAAAACAGAAGTTGCAGACGATAGAACGATGACTGTTTTATTAGGTAAAGACAATCAAATTATGTGGTATTTTGGACAGTTACAAACACCATTTGTAGCTCCTTCAAAAACTACATATGGTAAAAATGGTATTCGTAAACATTTATTACAATACTCAAAAACTGTTCAAGCTAAATATGGTACAGATCCTAAAAAAGGACTTATAGTTATTATTAAGGCTACAGAGCATGCAAACTACAAAAACGTTGTAGATATTTTAGATGAAATGGCAATCGTGAAAGTTCCAATTTATGCGATTGTTGATATTACTCAACCTGAATTAGATTTATTAGCTAAAGAAGGTTTAAATTAAACAATAGAATCATGGCAAAGCTAGATATTTATAAATCAGAATGGCTTGATATGTTATTCGAAGGCCGTAACAAAGAGTACGGTGCTTACGAATTACGTGCAGAAAGTCCAAAAGTTCTTACGAGATCTTTTCTAATTGGTGCTGCTGTTTTTTCTTTTGCTATTGCATCTCCTATAATTTTATCAAAAATTGGTAACGGAGATTCATCTAAAGTTGAAGAAGATGTAGTTTTAGTAGATATGGCAAATATTGATCTTCCGGAAGTACCGGATGTTCCAGAAGTGCCTGAAGAACTTCCACCTCCACCTCCGCCAATGGACGAACCTGCAAAATCAATTAACGATCAAGTAAAATTTACTGAACCGGAAATTGTAAAAGCAGATAAAGTTAAAGAGGAAATTGCTACAGTTGAAGATTTAAAACAAGCTGATCCAGGGCAAAAGACTCAAGAAGGTGACAAGGAAAAAGGTGAAATAAAAGTTGATGAAAGAACTGGAACTGCTGACAAAGGTACTACTGGTCAAGGCGGTGGTGACGGTGATGGTAACAAAATTTATGTTGCTGTTGAGAAGCAAGCAGGTCCTGCAGGAGGATTACCAACTTTCTATAAAACTTTTGCTAACAAATATAACGCTCCTGAAGTTGATGAAGGTGTTCGTCAAATTCGTGTGATGTTATCTTTCGTTGTTGAAAAAGATGGAAGTTTCACAGATATTAAAGTATTACGTGATCCTGGTTTTGGTGCAGGAAAAGAAGCTATTCGTGTATTAAAAACAATGCCGAAATGGACTCCTGCTGAACAAAACGGTAGAAAAGTACGTTCTCAATTTACTTTACCTATTACTATTCAAGTTCAATAATGAATTTTTTAGAAATATTAAAACAGAAATCGCCTTTACAGCGATTTCTGTTTGTTTTAAACCTATTCTTTTTAATACTTTATATTTTCATGGCGTTAACACTTTTTATTTGGAAGAATATGCCTGTGGAAATTCCGTATTTTAATCGTGTTATTTTAGGTGTAATACTTATTATATATGCTTTGATACGATTTTATAGATTAAGTTTAAAATTTAAAGAAATAGAAGATTAAAAGAGGTTAATACATAGTATTAACC
>CAVBJB010000269.1:0-3207 GCA_963595625.1 Lachnospiraceae bacterium
AAATTACGCCAAGTAGCCAAGAACAATGGAAACTTAAAATAAATACAAACCTAAGCGATAAATCTTTTGAAGTTTTAGCAGCTTTGCATAATAAAGCTCTAGATAAAATTTACCACTCATCAAACTTCAATACGAACTTAAAAAATAATTACTCTAACGATTCAAGGCATTATCTAGATATAAATAATTTAGTATCTAGGTATAATAAACAACGTTTTGTATATAAAAGTTTTAACGATAATTCTATAAATTTCCAAACTACATTTGACACATTTAACTGGTTCAAGTTTAATATAAACACCTATACTTTTCCAAATATTAAATGGCAAAACGAATATAAAAACCGAGTAAAAAATAACGTTAACGAGTTTACTATTAAAGGTGTAGTTTTTGATGAAGAAAAAATTGGTTTACCTGGAGTTAGTATTACTGTAAAAGGTAAAAATAAAGGTATAAGTACTGATATAAACGGAAAATTCGAAATAAACGTAACAAAACAAGATGTTATATTATTTAAATATTTAGGCTTAAAAACACAGGAATTTAAGGTTGAGCCCTACTATGACTATATTATTTATTTAGAGGATTCAGAAAATTCCTTACAAGAAGTTGTGGTAACAGCTTATGAAAGTAGAAGTAATAATGATAAAGTTATTTTTACAAGTCCAGAAATTACAACTGGTGATAGAGATTCAGGTTTTATTAATACTTTACAAGGTAATGTAGCCGGACTAAACATTTCTTCAGGTAACGGCACTCCAGGAGCAGGAGGTAATGTTATAATTAGAGGTAAATCCAGTTTAAGTACTAGTGCAACTTCAGCACCTACATATTTAGTTGACGGTGCAATTACATCACAAACTGAAGTGAAAAATCTTAAGGAAGAAGATATCTATTCTGCAGAAATTGTTGATAATGTCATTGTAATAACAACCAAAAAAACGCAACAAAAACTAGCAAACATTAAAGCTCGAGAAACTAAAGAATATACAGGATTCTTTTTTCCGCATATTGAAACAAATACTAAAGGGGAGTTTAATTTAAATTTTACTGCGCCTCAGTCAAGCGCTGGTTGGAAATTAAGATTACTTGCTCATAACAAACAAGGAGAAAGTACTTCAACAAGCAAAGAGATCATTACTCAAAAACAATTTATGGTTCAGCCCAATTGGCCAAAATTCATAAAAGAAACCGATAAATTAACTATAACTACAAAGATCGTTAATTTAGAAAATACAACCACAAAAGGTAAAACACAATTACAAATCATAGATTCTAAAACACAAAAAGACATCACAAACCTTTTTGCTGTAGAAAGACAAATACAAGATTTTAGCATTCAACCCAACCAAGATCAAATTATATCATGGCAAATAACTGTACCAAAAGGACAACAAAATATAGCTTTTAAAATTGTAGCCTTTAACGACGTTGCGCAAGACGGAGAGCAAATAAGCATTCCTGTAATTTCTAATACACAAATTGTAGAAAAAGCGAATCCAATTTGGGTAAATCCGTCAGAAAGTATAGATTTTAATGTTGAGGATAACTCAAATCAAACATCTAAAATTTCAATAACTAACAATGTAAATGCATTAATATTACAAGCCATTACGTATGTTGTAAAAGGAAAAACCACAACATCAACTGAGTTGTTTAATAAAATATATGCACAAATAATTGGTAACTATATTATATCGAACAATCCAGTATTAAAAAATAAAATCAAACAAATTACTCCAGAAACAAGAGCAATTTTAAAGCAGTACAATTCGGATGAAATTGAAAATACACCGTGGAATTTAGATGCGAATAGTCACCAAAAACAACTTGAAAATTTAGCCATTTACTTACATCCAGACGAAATAGAAAACCAAATCATAGCGGATTTACAAGAACTAAAAACTTTTAAATTAACAAATGGTCTATCTTGGTTAAGAAACGGAATACCGAATTATGAACTAACATTTGATATTTTATCCGGTTTAGGAGAAGCCCAAGACTATACAAAAAACAGTAAAATTCATAATGAAATACAGCAACTAGCTGAACAAATTTTTAAAGAAATAGATACAGAAATAGAAAAACGTATAAGTAAAAAAGAAAATACAATTTACATTAATACGCAATCCTACATCTATGCGCGTAGTTTTTACAAAGACCTTAAAACAAGTAAAGCAATTAAAAATTACATAGATAAAAATTTAAAATCAGGGTTAAATACAAAAAACTATAATCATAAAGCAAAGCTTGCAATTTTGTATTTCAACAACAATCAAAAAGATAAAGCACAAAAATTGTTGAAACAGATAAAAGCAGCCGCAGTTATCGATCAATCTAGAGGTATGTACTTTAAAGCAAATACAGACTCATATTACCAAAACCAAATCGAGACACAAGCCAACATAATCAAAGCGTTTAAATTAGTAACCAAAGACGATAAAACGGTGCAAAGTTTAACCAATTGGTTAATCTACAATAAAAATGCAAATCATTGGACTAACAAACAACAAACCACCCTTGCAATAGGTGCATTAGCAAGTAAAGAGGTTATTAAAAATACAGAATACACAGTCAAAATAAACGGGAAAGCCCTCGTGTCAGATACTGATTTTTACAATACAATTGATGAAAATTTAAATCCAGAAGATAAAATTTCAATTAAAAATCATTCAAACACACCAATATTTGGCGGAATTTATTCACAAGCAGAAGAGCAAATTCAAAACATTACACCATCTAATAACCCCGAAATACAATTAACAAAGCAGTATTTCATAAATCAAAACAATAAAATTAAAGAACAAAACACTTTTAAAACAGGGGATTTAATAACGGTAAAATTAACAATCACAACATTACAAAATCAAAATTTTGTAGTGGTAACAGACAACCGAATTTCAACAGCAATTCCGGAGGAACAAATTTCAGAATACAAGTCGAAGTTGGGATTAAATTATTACCAAACCAACAATACCGCGAACACAAAATTCTATATCACCAACCTACCAAAAGGTACACACGTTATAGAATACAACCTTCGCGCCACGCACAACGGCCAAACAAATACAGGAATCACCACAATCGAGTCCATGTACGCACCACAAATTAAGGCCAACACAAACAGTATAGAAATTAAAACTATACATTAATAGGGCGTAACCCTCGCCATAAAAAACGCATAAACATAAAAAGCGGATAGCTCGG
>CAVBJB010000270.1:0-3196 GCA_963595625.1 Lachnospiraceae bacterium
TGCGTAACCAGGTATATACTCTCTTAAAGGGGTAAATGCAATAAGTATTGAAGTTAAAAATACAAGTAATAAAGATAATGAAGTTAAAAAAACAAAAACGTTTAATAAACTTAAACGCATAGAAAATACTTCCTCAAAGGTATCTTCGTTAAGTAAGATAATTCTGTATTTTTCTATAAATGTTTTCTTTAATCCTTCAGACTTTATAACTTTTATTGCCATATGAATTTATTTGCAAAGATAATAAATATAAACGTAGTTTTAATATATCTCAGTTGAATTACAAGAGTGTAATTTAAGATTTTAAGCCTTTGATTTTAATAATTAAATGTGAATTATTTTATACAATGATAAATAGAGTCAAATTTTATACTTATTTTTGTATCATATTTAATATAAAGAAAATATCTAAAAAAATATAAATCATGGGTAAATTTGGTGCAACTGAATGGATTTTGATTATTGTGGTAGTATTATTACTATTTGGTGGTAAAAAAATTCCAGAATTAATGAAAGGTTTAGGAAGCGGAATTAAAGAATTTAAAAACGCAGCTAAAGAAGAACCTAAAGAAGATTCTAAAAAAGAAGAAGAAAAATAAAAAAAAGTCAAACTATATAGTTTGACTTTTTTTTTATTTTAATAACTCAGCTAATTTTTTATTTAACTCTATAGCACTTAAATTTTTAGCTATAATTTTCCCGTCAGCATCTAAAAGGTAAGATGTTGGGATTTCCTCAATTCCTAAACGTTTAACTATAGGATCTTTCCACTCTTTTAAATTAGAAAGTTGAGTCCAGGTTAATTTATCCTTATTTATAGCTTTTTCCCAGCTGTCTTGGGTTTTATCTAACGATATTCCAATGATTTCAAAACCACTAGCTTGGTACTCTTCATAAATTTTAACTAATTTAGGATTTTCAGCTCTACAGGGTGGGCACCATGAGGCCCAAAAATCAATTAAAGTTACTTTTCCTAGTTTAGTATATATTGAAGTATCTATATTTTCCCTATTTTTAACTACTAAATCAGGAAATTTACTTCCAATAGAAGTGTCGACTAAAGTAGTTTCTGGATTAAAATAGGCACTTAACTCTTTACCTAAAGGGGAATTTACAAGATCAGCTGAAAATTGGTTGAAAATGTTTTTACCTTCCTCAAAAGTAAAATCCCCGTTATTGGTAAGTTGTTCCAACAAAATTAAAGAGATATAAGCCGTTTTATTATTCTCTACAAACTCTTTATTAAAATTAACATAAGCCAATTTTAGTTTTTGATTTTCTAAATTTATAGCGTTTAGTAAAGTAGAATTATTCTCTTTTTGCGCCTTTATTAATTTAGGAGCACTTTCCACCTCAAAATCATTGATTGAGGCAATTAGAGCATTTGCTTTAGTTGAGTATTCTTGGTATTTATCATTATTAATAGTTCCGGAAATCTCTAAAAGCTTAGAACTTTCATAATTATAAACCAATTTAACTTTTCCGGTTTCTGTTATTACAGTAACCAATCGTTTTTGATCTTTAAATTGTAAATATCTTTCATCTAATTCCTCAACTTTTATTTTAAAAGTAAATTTTCCACCTTTTACTTGTGTAGAATCTATTGTTTCTAGTTGTAAAGTCTTTGGTTTATTGTTTTTTAAATAAACGTATTGATTATCCTCCAAACCTAATACCTCGCCATCAATAATTAACAATTCGTCGTTATTTGTACAAGACGTAAAAAATAAACCTACTAATAAAATATATGCACTAAAAAATTTCTTCATCATTTCAATAAATAATTCAATCACAAAAATACTATTTTATAAACGAAATAAATAATTTTAAACGCATTTAGCTCTAGTTATTAATAATTTAGCATTACTTAATTGTAAATAAAATATTACCAATTTTATTTATATATTTGAAAAAAAATATTTTTTTTTGAAATTTTTTTCAATACATTAGTAATTAATACATATCAACAGAGGGATAAAATAGTTGATTTTGAAAATTAAAGGGGAATAATTAGTATGATAAAAATTGACAATCAAACACCAATAGTAGATAGGGAAGCCCATTGGGATAAGACCCTTGAACTGGTTTCAAAAACTGATAATTTTGGGATTATCAAGTATTGTAACGAGGCTTTCGTTAACGTATCTGGTTACGAAGAGTATGAACTTATTGGTCAACCACACAGTATTATAAGGCATCCTGATATGCCAAAAGTCATTTTTAAACTGTTATGGGATAACCTTTCTAAGGGGAAAGACTTTCATGCGGTGGTAAAAAATAAAACTAAAAATGGTCGATATTATTGGGTAATTACTCAATTTGAAATTTTCACAAATGAGGAAGGAGAAATCACAGATTATCTTTCTCGTAGAAAAGCTGTTTCTGATTACGTCATCGAACGTTTTGAAAACTTTTTTCAGAAAATTAAAAAAATTGAAGACAATGTAGGCATGAGAGCTGCAGAGGATTACTTACTAGGATTTTTGGAATACAACAACCAAACCTACGAGGAATTTTTAACTTCGATTCTTCAAGAAGATGAGAATTTAAACAACGAAGCAGAAAAAAACACAAACTACGCTGTAGAACCTAAAAAAAGAAAATCGTTTTTAAGAAGATTATTTAATTAATCTAAGCCACCATAAAATAACATATAACCTAAAATGGAAAATAATACTTTAAATATAATTGACAAAGAAGTTACTTGGGATAAAAGCCTAACATTAGTAAGTAAAACAGATAAGTTCGGAAATATTAAATACTGTAACGAAGCGTTTGTAAACGTTTCCGGATACGAGGAGTTTGAGTTAGTAGGGAAACCTCACAACATCATCCGTCACCCAGAAATGCCTGCAGTAATTTTTAAATTATTATGGAAGAATTTACGCCAAGGAAATGATTTCCACGCCGTAGTTAAAAATCTTTCTAAATCAGGTAGATATTATTGGGTAATAACTCAGTTTGAAATCCAGAAAGACGAAAACGGTGAAATCACAGATTATATTGGTCGTAGAAGAGCCGTATCTGATGAAGTAGCAGATACTTTTGAAAAGCTATACTTTAAACTTAAAAAAATCGAAGAAAACGTAAGCGTAGAGTCTGCTGAGGATTATTTAATCGGATTTTTAGACGATAAAAAACAAACTTACGAGGAGTTTTTACAAGAAGTGTTAGAGGCATCTAAACCTCCTTATGC
>CAVBJB010000271.1:0-3192 GCA_963595625.1 Lachnospiraceae bacterium
AATTATTTGCGGCGCTACTAATGAAACTTTTTTGTTTGACATAAAATTAGTGTTATAGTTTTGTTATTTGTGTAATTTAATAATTGAAATTTTATAGCTTTAATTCTTACGTATTTGGTAATAATTGATAAAACTTAAGGGGTTTTATTAATAAAAGTTTAAAATTTAATTGTGTTTTGAATTAGCAAATTTAAAATAATCTTTTTAATAGCCAATTAATTTTATATCCATTTTATATTACAACCTAAACTTGGTTTTTGAACAGGGTTAATTTTACGGTTAAATAACACAGAATCAATTGCGTTGCGTAAATCTGATCCAGATAAAGGAATACCGTTTTGTGGTCTGGAATCATCTAGTTGGCCTCTATATATTAATAAATCACAAGAATCAAATAAATAAAAATCTGGTGTACAGGCTGCATCGTAATCTTTTGCAGTTTGTTGAGTCTTATCATATAAATACGGAAAAGTTATAGAATTAGTATATGCGAACTCGCGCATAAATTCTGGAGCATCTTGTGGATATTTACTAATGTCGTTACTAGAAATTGCTACAATTCCTAATCCTTGTACTCTATAATCGTTATATATTTTAAGAATTTCTGGGATAACGTGTAACACATAAGGGCAATGGTTACACATAAAGATAACTAACGTAAGTATTTCACCTTTACAATCCTCGTACGATTTTAGGTTTAGATTATCGTTAGTGTCTGGAAGAATAAATTGTGGTGCTTTGGTTTGCAAAGCAAGCATATTAGAAAAAGTTCTTGCCATAAAAAAATATTTATGGCAAGTTACTAATTTTAGAGATTAAATATCTTCAAAATTTATATTTGACAGTTCAGTTATTATACTACTATCTGTCTCGTTAAAAAAGTTTCTTTTATAATCTTTTTGATGACGTTCAGAAATTACTTCCTCTCCTTTATTCTCGTAAACATAAGAAGTCATTTCATTTAATAAGGCTGTAAAAGATTCAAAATCCTCTTTATAAAGATATATTTTATGTTTTTTGTAGAAAAAACTACCATCATCCTCTACTGTTTTTTTACTTTCAGTAATAGTTATATAGTAGTCATTAGCTTTTGTAGACCTAACGTCGAAAAAGTAAGTTCTTCTACCTGCTCGTAAAACCTTTGAAAAGATTTCCTCTTTTTCATTCACTTCGTTTTCACTCATTGTAATTAATTTGGCTTGATTATAATTTCAAAAATGCCTAAAAAAACTTACAAATACAAGGAAATTTTACTTTTTATTATGAATTTGTTTATCAAATAAATTTTTATAATAACCATTTAATGCAATTAAATCAGAATGATTCCCCATTTCTTTTATTGTTTGATCCTCTAAAACAATGATTTTATCAGCGTTGATAGCTGCTGATACTCGGTGCGTTACTATAACTGTTGTGATATTTTTTGTTGCATTTTTTATATTAGCAATAATTTTTTCTTCAGTTTCATTGTCAACAGCAGATAAGCTATCATCTAATAATAATATAGGAGCTTGTTTTATAATAGCTCTAGCTATCGATACACGTTGTTTTTGACCTCCGGATAAAGAAATTCCGCGTTCTCCTAAAATGGTTTGATAACCTTTGTTAAAACCTTCGATGTTATGATGTACGTGCGCAATTTTTGCCGCGCCTTCAATTTCTTGCATAGTGGCATCTTCTTTTCCAAATCGAATATTATTCTCGATAGTGTCAGAAAATAAAAAGGCATCTTGCGGAACTACAGCTATATGGTTTCGTAAATTAAATAGATTATGATTTGGAGTCGATAAACCATCAATTAAAACTTCGCCGCTATCGCTATCATATAATCTGCAAATTAAATTTAATATTGTGGATTTTCCAGATCCCGTGTTTCCCATTATAGCAAGAGTTTCTCCCGCATTAACAGTAAAATTGATGTTTTTTAAAGCAGTAATGCCTGTATCCGGATAGGTAAAAGTTACGTTATTAAAGGCTATGGAACCAGTAATTGGAGCTACTTCTTCAACTGTATTTTGTATGCTTGGTTCTTCTTTTAAAAATTCATTAATTCTGGCCTGAGACGCTTCTGCTTCTTGTACCATTGTAGACACCCACCCTAAAGACGCAATAGGCCATGTTAACATGTTGATGTATAAAATAAATTGTGCAATGACTCCGATATCGGAAATACTACCTTCTGTATACAAACCTCCTCCAATATAAATTACAATTAAGTTACTTAAACCAATTAGTAAAACCATTAATGGACCAAACATAGCATTTACTTTTACTAAATTTAGATTTTTGGATTTACTTTCCTGAGATAATTTTTTGACATCTTCTATTTTTTTACGTTCCAATCCGTAGGCTTTTACTAAATGTATCCCAGAAAAAGTTTCTTGTGTAAAAGTTGATAAAGACGAAAGGTTGGCTTGGAAAATGCTACTTCTTTTATTAATCTCTTTACTAACTTTATAAATAAAATAGCTTAATAATGGTAATGGTAAAATTGTATACAAGGTAAGTTCTGGAGAGATAATGTACATTTGTACTAGAACAACAGCAAATCGAATCACAGTATTTATAGTATACATAACTGCAGGACCAACATATTGTCGAACTTTACCCACATCCTCACTAATCCTGTTCATTAAATCCCCAATCCTGTTGTTTTTATAAAAAGATTGACATAATGTTTCGTACTTATAAAACACTTCATTTTTTAAATCGTACTCTATATGTCGAGACATAACGATTAAAGTTTGTCTCATTAAAAAAGTAAAAAAACCAGCAACTAAAGTGGTAATAATAACCCACATAATATTTAAAGAAATTGCAGAAGTTTTATCTTGAACTGATTGCTCTGCATGCTCTAATACTTTAATTGAATCTCCAATTAATTTAGGAGTGTATAACGTAAAAAATTGAGCTACAATGGTGATTAAGATACCAATTAAAAAATGATATTTATATTTAAAAAAGTATTTATTTAAATGTTTTAATTCTTTCATTATTTATACTGATTGTACGATAGGGTTTGTTAAATTTGTGGTTGGTATTGTGAAAATGATAATTTTATTAGTTTTAATTCGAAAATCTGTAATTTATTATGAGATAAAAATATTTTTATTTAATTTTATAAAATAATCAATTACAAAACTACTACAAATATGATTTCGGAATTAACACCTATTAAAGATCTTCACAAAA
>CAVBJB010000272.1:0-3170 GCA_963595625.1 Lachnospiraceae bacterium
GTTATGAAAAAATCTCAAATAGTACTTTCAGCACTTTTATTTGTTTTTACTTTACAAGTATCCGCGCAAAAAAAAGGTTTTTTAAATAAACTAAAAGATGCAGCAACTGAGGTAGGAAATAAAGTTTCGAATTCAAACCAAAATACAGGAACAGGCTCAAGTACCCAAGGAGTTGAAAATCCTATGGAAATTAAAAAAGAGGAATCTTCTACCAAAAAAAATAAAAACAGAATTGATGAGTTTGACGACATTGATATGTCAAAGCTTAATGCAGATCAAAAAAGAATGATCAATCAATTAAAAGAAGATTATAGATCAAAAGAATTAGAAAAACTTCCGGTTACCAAGGACAGTAAAAATATCAGTGGTATATATTATGTGTCAGATCCAATTTTTATTGGCGATGGAGTTGATACTAATTTTGGAGCCAAATTTTTGATTAATTATATTGAAAAACCTAACAATGCTAATGAGTTGGAAATTATTTCGAGATATACTTTAGAAAAAGGTACCGGAATAAATAAATTAGTTTATGTTCCATCTAAAGAAAGTCCTGCAAACTTTGTTGTGCCTACTAGTCAAAAATTTGGACACTTAATGCTAGACGGTATTTCGGTATTTGATCATAAGTTTTTATATAAATACTACGGAAGAACAGCTACAACCTACAGATTTAATAAATCTAATCCACAATTTCAAAGCATGAACATGTTTATTGGTGAAAACATTGTAGAGCTAGAACCTGGAATTTTAGTTACATGTTCTCTAGAAGATATTTATGATAATAAAACTCCAGAAAAGAGACAAGATTTATTAGAACAACAAACCTTTGTATTATTTCACAAGGAGGATAAAAAAGAACGTGCAGACTATCTAAAGAAAAATCCAAAAGAAGTTTGGGAAAAACTTATCACTTTCTATGATAAATATCGACCTGAATTCAAAAAAGTGGAAAAAGGTTCTGTAGGATTAGCTAAACCAATTGCAACCTTTAAAGATCAACCAAGTAATGCAGATTTAGTAAAGGCTGCTAAAGCGAGAATGGTACAAAGAGGTTGGAACGAGCAATTAGTTTATGTGTACCCTGCTACCGCTTGGGACAATAAATTTGAAAATGTGGGTATTATGGGTAGAACATTAACTCATAGAATGATGCAAATACAAGCGGTTTTAAAAGATGGTGATCAATGTAAAGTTACTCAGTTTATGATTAGACAAAACAATGCGTATACAGCTGGTAGCGCAACTGAAAAGTTTTCTGGAAACCCTATTGAAGCTATTGGAGATATTGATAAGTTTGACATGAGTTGTACCGAAGCAATGAAAAATAAAAAATAATGAAATAAAAACCCCAATATGAATCCATATTGGGGTTTTTTATTTAAATACCTAAAAAAGTAAATGGCTTGGCTTCTTCCATTTCTAAATTTACTTCTCCAGCAAAATTTTTAAAATCATAAACATTAAGCTTCAATGCTTTTTTATCTTTATTAAAATCTATTTTCTTTAAGTCTATCCAAAAAGTGTTCAAGCCTAAAACCGATTCAAAATAATACTTCATATTGTTTTGATCCGCTACGGTACGTAATCTTGTAGGGGTAATACTGGTATCATCTTTGTAAGATATTCCATAAGGATTAGAACAATTTCTTAGAACACTAAATACCGAGGCAATAGCTACTCTTTCGTCAGTAGTATTAGGGATTAATTTTATATAATTACTAGCTCTAACAAATCGATCGACAGCTCTACTTGTACCGGGTAAATTACTCTCAGCAGGAACTCCATTCCAATAATTCATCAACGCTAACTGTTCTTTAAAACTAGGTTGATTGGTTACTACAACATTTGCTTTATTATGGTTTATAACTAATTTCCGATTTACATATTCAAAAACTGCACTATCACCAAATTTATCCGAAAGGGTTAAATGTAAAGTGGTATATTTGCCTCCGTTAGGTGCTGTAGGTTCTACTATTATAATATTTTCTTTTTTTAACTCCATTACCGCTTCTTTAACCGAAGCATAATTATCTAAAGCATATTGAGCCCATGCAGTTAATGTTAATCCTTTAGCCTTACCTTTACCTGTAAAAACAGGATAATCAGGCTCTGCATAAAATAATAAATTTGCAACTAGACCTTTTTCATTCATTCCGTCAACGGTAATCTCTTCCCATAAAGTTGTACAAACAGAACCATATTTAGATTTCCATTTTAGGGAATTTTTTCCAACCATCCCATTTTTATCTAATCCTTTAGGAAAGTACCAAAGCGTAGCGTCCACATCGTTTTTCCAATCCAATGTACGTGCCGTAACTGTATAGCTTGAGGGACCGTTATATATAAAACGTGTACAAGCAAGTGCATTATTAAAATTCGTAAACAGACTAGAGCTTGTAAGTAAAAGTAAAGATGCTGTAATTTTAGTTTTCATTATCGCATATATTTGGTAATACTTTAACTCTATTTTACACTATTTATTATGAAAATACTTAAAAAAAACCTAGCGTAGCTAGGTTATGTAATCTGTTTTTCTAAAAATTCTACAATTATCTGCAATTGTTTTTTTGTCCTCTGTCAGTTGTAATGTTACCTCTGCTTCAAACATCCAAGATCCTTCTGAAACTGCTGAGTTAGGTGGATATTTCCAATTAAATCGCTTAGCCTTCCACTCGCCAAAACCTAAGTATTTAAGTTCTGTGTACATTAAATATCCTTCCAATTTTTTAGGATATTTTAAAGGGTCTAAATTTGTTAATATACCCTCTGTATCAACAAATTTAATACTGTACCCCTTTTCGGACTGCCATGTTCCTTCAAGATCTTCAGGATGACTCCAATCAATCTTCATTTCATTTTTTAAGAATAATAACCAATTCATTTGTTTGTTTATTGTTTTGCAAAATGAATTTAATAAAAAAAAGGTTGCCTTTTAAGCAACCTTTAACATTTTATTAAAAAAAACTGATTTTTAGCCTCAATTATTTTTGATCTGATAAATTTTTCATTTCTTTTTCAACCATTTCGTAAAATTGGTCTATTTTCGGCATGATGATAACTTTTGTTCTTCTGTTTTTAGATCGGTTTGCAGGTGTATCATTAGATGCTAAGGGTACATAAAAACTTCTTCCAGCAGGGATTAATTGTTTTGGATCCACACCTAAATC
>CAVBJB010000273.1:0-3160 GCA_963595625.1 Lachnospiraceae bacterium
GATTTAGATTATGTACTATTGCTCTCAGGTCCTGAGCCACAGCGTTCTGTTTTGGAAGAAATTTTTTTGGCAGAAGTTAAAAAAGAAACCTCAAAAAAAATTGTTTTAGTTAGAGGAGTAGTGGAGGATAAATCGGTAGTTTCAACTTTTAAAAATCTAACAATTTATAATTTTGTAACCAGTGATGTGCTCGAAGATTTACTTAACAGAACCCAAACTGTTGTTTGTAGATCTGGTTATACAACAATTATGGATTTGGCAGTACTTAATAAAAAGGCGTTTTTAATTCCAACACCGGGACAAGACGAACAAAATTATTTAGCTAAATATTTAAATGATAAAGGGTTTTGTCCTTTTGCTACGCAGAAAGATTTTAGATGGGAACTTTTGGATGATGTTAAAAAATATAAAGGTTTATCTGTTTAGATAAACCTTTTATTTTGTTTTTTCGATAGTAAATGAAAATTCAGAACCTTTTTTGTATTCACTGTTTACGTAAATATGTTCCTGATGTGCTTCTATAATATGTTTTACAATAGCAAGTCCTAATCCAGAACCTCCTTGATTTCTAGAGCCGCTTTTATCCACTCTAAAAAATCGTTCAAAAACCCTGTTGATGTGTTTTTTCTCAATTCCTTGTCCGTTGTCCGATACTTTTACGATTAACTTATTACCAATTAAAGGGTCTATACTTACCTCGGTAGTTCCATTTTCTTTTCCGTATTTAATAGAATTATCTATTAAATTTATCAAAACTTGTCTGATTTTTTCTTTATCAGCATGCACCATTATTGGTTTGGTATAACGTCTGTCAAATAATAAGATAATATTTTTTTTATCTGCATTAATTTCCAATAAGTCAAATATTTCTTGAATGAGCTCAATAATATTAAAGTTAGTTTTGAACAATTTTAAGGTGTCAGATTCTATTTTCGTGATTAAATCCAAATCCTTCACAATATATATAAGTCTTTCAACACCAATTTGTGCTCGGTCTAGGTATTTATCTCTTATATTTTCATCGTTAATTGCTCCGTCTAATAACGTTTCCAGATATCCTTGTACGGTAAATAGCGGTGTTTTAAGCTCGTGTGCAACATTGCCTAAAAATTCGCGTCTATATTCCTCTTGAATCTTAAGATTATCAATTTCTATTTTTTTGTTTTCAGTAAACTGTTCTACCTTTTTTAAAAGAGTAGTCATGTCGTTTTTAATCTCCAACTTTTTAGCATTATTAGGATCTAATAAAACGAGATGGTTGTAAATTTTTTGAACTCTATTGTAAATAAAATTATCAACTCTGTATTGTAATACAAAAAACGAAAATAGATATATACAAATGATAAATCCTATTAAATAAGGTATCGGAAAATCTATAGAAAATATTTTAATGAATGCGTAAAGACATATTAAAGTAAAAAGACTTATATAGTTGGATGAATTAAAGGCAAATTTGTAAGACTTTTTAATTTGTATCCCCATTATAATTCAATTTTATATCCTACACCTTTTATCGTTTTAAATACTTCGTCACCTATTTTTTCTCTAAGTTTTCTAATATGTACGTCTATGGTTCTACCCCCTACAATAACTTCGTTTCCCCAAACTTTGTCTAAAATTTCTTCTCTTTTAAAAACCTTACCAGGTTTAGATGCTAAAAGATAGAATAATTCAAATTCTTTTCTTGGTAAAACAAGTTCAACTTCTCCTTTTATAATTTTATATTCCTCTCTATTAATTTGAATATCCCCTACAACTAAAGTGTCTGTAGCTAATTCGGGTTTTGTAGTTTTTGTAGTTAAGTCGTTAGTTAATCTACGTAGTAAACCTTTAATTTTACTTATTAAAACTTTAGGTTTAACTGGTTTAGAAATGTAATCGTCAGCACCGGCATCAAAACCAGCGATTTGTGAATAATCTTCGCTACGAGCGGTAAAAAAGGTTATGATAGTATTTTTTAATTCAGGAAGAGCTCTTATCTGTTCACAAGCTTCAATCCCATCCATCTCGGGCATCATGACATCTAGAATTATTAAATCCGGCTTAACTTCTTTAGCTTTTTCAATTGCTTGTACTCCATTTTCTGCTGTAAATACGCTATAACCTTCTTGCTTGAGATTATATCCTACTATTTCTAGAATATCTTGCTCATCATCTACAAGTAAAATTTTAATGTTAGAGTTGCTTATCAAAATTTTTAATGTTTAGTTTATCAAATTTAAACTAAATAATCTATGATTTATTGAGTTTACAATTATTTAATCTGTTTACGATATTTTAACATATGTTATATTTTTGTTATTATTTTGTTTATTTACAAGATCTATAAATCAATAAAGTGAGTGTTTTGTTTAATATTTTGTTAACTAATATTGCTTTATTTAATGTTAAATTAATCTATATTTTAAGATATAATTAATACATTTGTATCGTTAAAAATATCTAAACATAAACAACATGAAAAAACTTTACTCATTATGCGCTGCTTTAGCGTTTTCAGCGGCTTCTTTTGCACAAGCACAGTTGCCATTTACATTTAATGGAGGTTCAGGGGTAATAACATCTACTACAGGATTAAGTCAATCAGGATTAGGTTCTGATTATACATCAGGAAACGTAACTTCTAATTTAAAATTTGATTCTACAGGTGATTATATAATTTTAAATTATACAGGAACTGCTGTGCAACTACTATTTGATATCAAACACAATAAATCAAATACTAATGTTTGGTCAAGTACACAAAATGTATTTAAAGTATATTCCTCTACCGATGGTTCAACATATTCAAATGTTGTATTTGATTCTGCAAATTATAATTCTGTGTTAGATTCTGGTGAAACAAGAACTATAGAAATTTTAAATCAAATACCTCAATCTACAACACACCTTAAATTTATATATGAAAATAAAACAGCTTCTATTGGAGGTAATGTAGGTTTTGGAAATTTAAGACTTAATGATGCAGCTAATGTATTATCTGTAAAACAAGACAACATCGCTGGATTATCTATTTATCCAAACCCTGCAAATACAGTTGTAAATATTTCTTCAGATTTAAGTGGAATTAAAAATGTTGAAATCTATGACGTTTTAGGAAAACAAGTGATCAAAACTTCAACTGAAATGGCTGTAAATGTTTCAGCTTTAAACGCTGGTG
>CAVBJB010000274.1:0-3149 GCA_963595625.1 Lachnospiraceae bacterium
GCCTAAAGAAACCGAGTATAAACAACCTTCGGGAAAAAAGGTATCTATGCGTTTTAAAAAACTAGCATTATGTATTAGTGCATTAGTATTTGGTAATATTTTTGGACAAGATAAAAATACAACCACTAATGTTCTAGAAGAAATTATAATTACAGATTTAGTTTCTAAAAATTTTCAAAAATCACAAATTAAATTGTTTTTATCTGATAGTATTATTAGAGAACATCAGGGTAATTTAACACAATTATTACAGTTTAAAACCCCCATTTTTTTTAAAGAAAATGGATATGGTATGGTTTCATCTCCTTCATTTAGAGGAACTACTGCGCAACAAACAGCCGTTTTATGGAACGGAATACCAGTTAATAGCTTTTTACTTGGACAATCAGATTTTAATTCCATCGCATTAAAAAGTTATGATGGTATAAATATTACTCCAGGAGGAAGTGGTGTTTTACAAGGAAGTGGAGCTATAGGTGGATCTATTTCTTTAGAAAATTATTTAGTATTTAAAGATCGTAATGAGGCTGAAATTTCTTTAGGCTACGGAAGCTTTTCTACATATAATGCCTCTGGTAGATGGCAAGTAAGTTCTAAAAAATGGAGTGCTGATTTTTCTGTAAATCATTTAACTAGTGAAAATGACTTTGATCAACCAAAAAAAGGATGGAAAAATAAAAACGGAGCCTTTTATTCTAATACTCTTGGTGCCACACTCGGTTATAAAATAAATGACAAACATACGCTAAGTTACTACGGTTCTACCTATATAGACGAGCGTCATTTTGCTTTGGTAAGTTTTAACCAATTACCAACAAAATATCAAAACACTTCTTTTAAAAACCTATTGCGTTGGCACTACGTAAACTTAAAATTTGAAAGTAATTTACGCTTAGCACATTTTTATGAGCAATATAAATATTTTGATAATTTACCGTCCTTAGAATACAAAGAGGGTAATGTATCTTCCGTTTTTAGTAAATGGGAGGGTACCTACAAAATTAATAATTCTAATAAGTTAGCGTCTGTAATTACATTTACCAATAGTAGTGGTAATGGTCATGATTCTGGAATTAGTGGAGCTAAAAGATCAAATTTAGAAGCTTCATTATTATATGCCAATCAACTTATGGATAAAGTACATATAGAAGGTGGCGTTAAATTAGATCATTCTTCGGACTATCAATCCCCGTTTTTATATTCAGCGGGTTTAGTGTATCAACCTCATAAATATTATACGTTAAAAGCACGAACGTCTAAAAACTACCGTATACCAACTTTTAATGATTTGTATTGGCAACCGGGTGGAAATTTAGATTTAAAACCAGAAAAAAGTTTACAATATGAAGTAAATCAAGAATTTAATTTTAAAAAAATAAATTTATCTGCATCAGTTTATTATAATCAAATTCAGAATTTAATTCAATGGATTCCTACATCTTCAGGATATTGGGGGGCTCAAAATACTGCACAAAATACTATTTTCGGAATTGAGTTAAACGGATCTTATTCGATACAATTAAATAAAAATACAATACAATTAAATGCTTTGTATGCGTATACGAGCTCTAAAAATCCAGAAACAAATACGTATCAAATTTATGTTCCACTTCATAAAGCTAGTGCGGGTATAACTTATACATTTAATAAGAAATTTGGAATTAACGTAGATGCCCTTTTTATGGGAGAAGTTTACACACGTACAAATAACGATGTGGCTTACAATCTAGATTCTTATGCTTTAATAAATTCATCTTTATGGTATGAATTTGGTAAAACAACCAAGTATAAAATTAATTTATCGGGTAAAAATATAACAAATCAAATTTATCAAACGGTGATTGAAAGATGGTTACCGGGAATAAATTATAATATACAATTAACAATTAAAATCTAAAAATATGATTAAGAAATTTTTAAGCTTATTATTTTGTACAACACTTTTAGTTTCTTGTAGTTCTTCTGACGATTCTAAAGAAACAACAGGCGGTTTAAATAAATACGATGATGGAGTTTTTATTAGTAATGAAGGTAATTTTATGTCCTCTAACGGAACTATTTCTTATATAACAAATGATTTATCATCTATCTATAATCAAATTTTTAAGAATGCAAATAATGGACAATCGTTAGGAGATGTAGTACAAAGCATTGCTTTTGATGGCGATTTAGCTTTTGTGGTGGTAAATAATTCTAATGTTATAGAGGTTGTAAACAAAGAAACATTTGTTAAAATTCATAGTATTACAGAAAATATGTCGAGCCCGAGATATGCTGTTGTAGAAAATGAGAAAATTTTTGTAACTCATATGTATGCAAATAAGGTAACAGTTTATAATTTGTCTGATTTTTCTTATATTAATACAATTGACCTATCTTTCCAACCTGAATTTTTAGTTAAGAATAATGGTAAAATTTATGTTTCATCTAATTTTTATGCAGATACTAACGCTATTGCTATTATAGATGCATCATCAAATACTCTAATTAATACTTTAGCTTTAGATTTATCAATTAATGGACTAACACAGGGTGATGATGTAGTTTATGCATTAGGATCTTCTTCAACAGGTTCTAAAATTTATAAAATAGATTTAAATGGTATCCTAACATCTAATGAAATAAATGTTACAAATGCAAGGTATTTAGAATTTGATTCTAACAATTTATATTTCACTTCAAATTTAAAAATTTATAAAACATCTCCAACTATACAAAATATTCAAGAATTATTTTCTGTATCAGATAATTCATGGTCATCATTATATGGTTTTGAGGTTTTTGATGGCAAAGTATTTACCTCTGATGCTAAAGGTTTTACAGAAGATGGTGTTGTAACTATTTATTCTGAAAATGGTACGGTTTTAAAAACATTTAGAGCAGGTTTAGGTCCCAACGGATTTTATAAAAACTAATTCAAAAACTCCCATTTGGGAGTTTTTTTTTTCTACCAAATATATATTGGTATTTATTTTGTTACTATCTTTAAATAAATATTATTTGTATGAATTTAGAACATCCTAAAACAATAAAATGGTTTAGTCTAGCTTCGGTTATTACTATCTCAATTAGTTTTATTATTTATTATTACAATGCTAATACATCTAAATTAACAAAAGATGAGCAACAAGCTGTAATACTTTATAATC
>CAVBJB010000275.1:0-3132 GCA_963595625.1 Lachnospiraceae bacterium
ATCCCTAAAGGTATTTCACCAAACGGCGACGGATTAAATGACGCGTTCGATATCTCAGGATTACGAGCAAAATCAGTAAAAATCTTTAACCGTCACGGACGTGAAGTTTACTCACACGGTGCAGGCTATACCAACCAATGGTACGGTCAAACTAAAGAAGGTAAAGACTTACCAGATGCAACTTACTATTATGTAATAGAAGATGGCGATGGAAAAGTACATACTGGATGGGTTTACATTAGTAGAGAAGTAAGATAAACTTAATTGAACTTTCCTAAAGCCTTAGGGCTTTAGGAAAGCCAATTAAAAACCAAAAACAACAAGAAATGAAAAGAATATATTTATCTATAATTTCTTTACTTAGTGCAGTAGTAAGCATGCAAGCGCAACAAGACCCTCATTACACACAGTACATGTACAACCAAAGTGTAATGAACCCTGCTTACGCCGGAAGTAAAGATGCCCTATCATTAGGGGTTTTATACCGCCAACAATGGTCTGGTATGGAAGGTGCTCCTAAAACAGGAACCTTTTTTGGCCATGCACCTGTTGGAAATAATTTAGGATTAGGATTATCTGTAATTAGTGATAAACTAGGACCTGTAGAAGAAAACAATGCGTATGCAGATATTTCTTATACGTTAAACTTAAATGGTGATCATAAATTAGCCTTTGGTATGAAAGCCGGAGCTACGTTTCACCAAGTAGGTTTAAACTCACAAGTTAGCCCGTATGTAATCGATGCGAATGACCCTGCCTTTGCGCAAGACGTGAGCAAAACGTACTTTAACTTAGGAGCAGGATTATTTTATTATACAGAGAAGTATTATGTAGGTGTATCGGTTCCAAACTTTTTTAAAGCAAAACACTTGTCTTATGACGGGCGTTACTTCGGGAATGAAACTTCACATTATTTTGCAACTGCAGGTTATGTGTTCGATATTAACGAGAGCTTTAAGTTAAAACCACACGTAATGGTAAAATCAGCGTTCGAGGCGCCAACATCAGTAGACGCATCTTTAAACGCATTGTTCTTTGATAAGTTTGAAATTGGAGCCACGTACCGTTTAGACGATTCGTTTGGAGGAATGGTAAACTTTAGAATCACGGAAGGTTTACGTATAGGTTATGCCTACGATCACGTAACGAGCGATATTCGTAAAGTAGCTAAAGCTTCGCATGAGTTTATGTTGTTATACGACTTAAACTTCTTCAAGAAAGCTTCAAGTTCCCCACGATTCTTCTAATCTAAATCCAAGTCAAAACAATGAAAAAGTATTATATAACGCTTAGCTTTTTAGTAGCTTGCCAAATAGGTATCGCTCAAAACAAAGCAACCAAAAAGGCGGATAAATATTTTGCACGCTATGAGTTTGTAGAAGCAGCCCAAGAGTATGAAAAACTAGTAAACAACGGTAAAGGCGACACCTATGTGTACAAACAATTAGCCGATAGTTACTACCAAGTTTTTAATGCTACAGAAGCTAGCAAATGGTTTGCTAAAGCAGCCGAACAAGATCAAGAGGCAGAATTTTATTACAAATATGCTCAGATGCTAAAAGCGCAAGGAAAGTATGATGAGGCTAACGTACAAATGAAAAAATTTGCACAAAAAGCACCCGCAGACCAACGCGCTATAACGTTTAACCGCGAACCAAATTACATTCCGCGTTTAAATGCACAACAAAAATTATTCAATGTAAAATCGGTAAACTTTAACTCAGCACAATCTGATTTTGGACCGTTTTTAACAAATGATAACACGTTGTATTTTGCATCAGCACGTAATACCTCACGTAAAAATTACGGATGGACAGAGGAGCCATTTTTAGATATTTACCAAGTAACGCGTAACACCGACGGAACATTCTCTGAGGCTACAGCAACAAACGGGGTAAACTCAAAATGGCACGACGGACCGGTGAGTATTACAGCAGATGGTAACACGATGTATTTTGCATCCGAAACATTTAGAGACGGTACGTTCTTAAAAGACAAGTCAAGTAAAACAAAATACGGAAACGTAGGAATTTACAAGGCGACTAAAAAGGACGGAAAATGGACCAACGTACAAGCGTTACCATTTAACTCTAAAGAGTACTCAGTGTCTAACCCAAGTATTTCAGCAGACGGAAAAACCTTATATTTTGCCTCAAACATGCCAGGTAGTATGAACGAGAGTTTAGATATTTGGAAAGTTGAAGTACAAGGCGAAAATGCATACGGAGAACCAGTAAACCTAGGACCAAACGTAAACACAGCAGGTAGAGAATCGTTCCCGTTTGTAACGGAAGATGGACGTTTATATTTTGCCTCTGATGCACGCCCAGGATTTGGAGGATTAGATGTTTTTGTGGCTGATTTATTAGCAGGAACAGAAGCAACAAACGTAGGGAAACCGGTAAATACAGAAAAAGACGATTTTGCTTTTATGTTTAACGCCACACATAATGTAGGTTTCTTTGCATCAAATAAATCTGGAAACGACGAGATTTACGCGGCAGACCCAGTGTGTGGATTACAAGTAAATGCACTAGTTAAAAATGCAACAACAGGCGAGATTATTCCAGGAGCGTCAGTTGTAATTTTAGATAGCAAAAACAACGTAATCGAAACGAAGTATACACCAGCAGATGGATTTGTAGGATACGCTGTAGATTGTGAAACGCCTTATGCAATCGAGGTTAAAAAGGACGGTTTCCATACGGCAGTTTACAAAGTACCAGCAGCAACAAAATCGGGTGAATATAAAGTGGATGCTTTACTTGAACCAATTGTTGTAACACCAGAAGAAATTGTGTTAAACGAAATTTACTTTGAGTTTGATAAACACAACATTACTCGTGAAGGTGCACAAGAGTTAGACAAGTTAGTAAGCATAATGCAAGAAAACCCAGAAATGGTAATCTTTGTTAAAGCACATACGGACTACAAAGGAACAGATAAGTATAACTTACGCCTGTCTGAACGTAGAGCTAAAGCAACGGTACAATACGTAATATCTAAAGGAATAGCGAAAGATCGTATCTCAGGAAAAGGATACGGAGAAAGCGAACCAAAAGTAAATTGCGGTGAAGATTGTACAACAGAACAAATGTCAGAGAACAGACGTTCAGAGTTTATTATCGTTAA
>CAVBJB010000276.1:0-3130 GCA_963595625.1 Lachnospiraceae bacterium
TATTAATAATTATTAAAATAATATAATAAATGTTAGTTTTGGTCGAAAATGTTTAACTATACAACCAACTATGAGAAAATTTCTCTTAATCGCATCACTTTTTTTATGCCTATCTGTTCTTGGGCAAGATAAAAGTAACTACCCAACCGATGTAAAATTATCCGCTTTACCTTATTATAGTTATGGAAAGGGTTTAGGGATGACCTCTGCTGATAGCCTTTTTCAATTAAACATAAGGTTCAGAATCCAGAACAGATTAAGCTATATGGAATATGAAGATGAGGATAAAGATCCAAAAATAGAAGGCGTAATTAGAAGGTTACGTTTACGTTTAGATGGTTACGTGGGCGATCCTAGATTTGTTTATGCCTTACAATTATCTTTTGCACCTAATGATGTGGGCTACGTTGCCGAGGGTGAAAATATAAATATTATAAGGGATGCCATGATTTTTTATAGACCAACCAAAGAATGGTCTTTTGGATTTGGTCAAACCAAACTTCCAGGAAATAGGCAAAGAGTTAACTCTTCTGGAGCTTTACAATTAACGGATCGATCAATTAATAATGCAAAATTTAATATCGATAGAGATTTTGGGCTGCAAGCTCATTATAACAAACTGGATGTAAATAAATTTTCGTACAGTTTTAAAGGAGCGATTTCGACAGGTGAGGGAAGAAATTGGACCAAAACTACAGATACGGGTTTGGCGTATACGGCAAAAGCTGAATTTTACCCATTAGGAGCCTTTAAAAATGATGGAACCAATTTTGAAGGATCAATTATTAGAGAAGAAAAGCCAAAGTTATACTTTTCAGCTGTATATCATAAAAATAACCAAACCTTACGCTCTTCCGGACAAACCGGGAATGATCTTTTTGATTCAAGAAATCTACAATCCATTTTTGCAGATGCAGTTTTTAAATACAAAGGTTTAAGTGTTATGACTTCTTTTATGAATAGAAATGCAGATGATTACTTAACCTACAATCCAAAGGACGTTACAGATGTAAGTTACGTGTTTGGCGGTTATGGAATGGATTACCAAACCAGTTATATTTTTAAAAATAATTTGGAGCTTATTGGGAGGTACTCTTGGCAAAAAGTAAACAAGGCAATTAGTGAATTTGAACCCAATTCCAAACAATATACACTTGGTATTACTAAATATATTTGGGAACATTCTTTTAAAGTACAAGGAGAAATTACTTACAATGATAAAGACTCTTCGATAAAAAATGACGATTGGTATGTTAGGTTTCAAGTTGAGATAGGGATATAATAGCTTTTAAATCAAATTGTTAAATATAAGCTTTGTTCTTTTTTTATGTATAAATAATTTTATAGTGGTTTAATAGTGTATTGTCTATATTTACAATCTTTTAACACTATTAATATCCAATGAAATTTCTTAAATTTTTGAAGCCATTTCTGGCATTTTATTTTATAAGTCTACTGGTTTTAAGTGCTAGTAGATTTTTTTTGTTTTTTAGTTATTATGATAGAGTAATACAGGCAAAGGATTATGCTACTTTATTTTTAAACGGTTTGCGTTTTGACACTATTATGGCATGTTATTTTATGTTTATTCCCTTTGTAGTCTATTTTATAGTAGAAAATTTCTCCAAAAATTTAGCGAATAAAATTACAAGTATATTTTTTATAGTTTGTATCTTATTATTTGTATTCTTCGAGCTTTCAACCCCAAGTTTTATTTTTCAATATGATACGAGACCTAATCGTTTGTTTTTAGATTATTTGATTTATCCTCAAGAGGTTTTTGGGACACTTTTAAAAAATTATTTAACAGAAATAATTGTTACTTGTATAGGTATGATAGTAGCTTTTGTACTGTTAATTAAATACAAAACCAAATTGTTTTATAGTGAACAAAAATTACATGCATTTCAAAAAATGGTTTTATTTGTTATAGGAGGTTTTGTTTTGTTTACTGGTGCTCGTTCAAGTTTAGTATCAAAAAGACCCATAAATTTATCAAATTCTATTTTTTGTACCGATCAAATGGTCAATAGTTTAGGAATCAACTCTACCTATAATTTACTTTTTGCTGCTTACTCTATTAAAAATGAAAAAAAAGGGACCGAAGTTTATGGAAAGATGGATGTGAAAGAAGCTTTTTTACGTGTAAAAAAATACATGGATGTTACGAATTTCACTTCAGGAGACAATCCATTTCTACATACTATTTTGGCAGATTCTTCTCAAAATATAAAATACAATGTTGTCATTTTTCTACAAGAAAGTTTAGGAGCGGAGTATGTAGGAGCTTTAGGCGGATTGCCTTTAACACCAGAGTTTGATAAGCTATCCACGCAAGGTCTTTTATTTACAAACTTATATTGTACAGGAACCAGAAGTGTACGTGGGATAGAGGCTGTAACTACAGGATTTTTACCTTCGCCAATGGAAAGCGTTGTAAAATTAGGAAAGTCTCAAAATAACTTTTTTACATTAGCTTCAGCTCTAAAACAGCAAAATTATAATACCAGTTTTATTTACGGTGGAATGGCTAATTTTGATAATATGGGATCTTTTTTTAACGGAAACGGTTTTGATCATATAATTGATGAAACGGTTTTTGATAAGGACTCTAATAGTTATGCAATGAAAGGAACTTGGGGATACAGTGACGAAGATTTAGTTACAAAAGCAAATGAGTATTTTAAAAAGCAAGGGGATAAACCCTTTTTCTCTTTAATGTTTTCAACTTCCAATCATGAACCCTTCGAATTTCCCGATGGGCGTATTGATTTATATAATAAAAAACAGAAAAACACGGTTGAAAATGCTATGAAATATGCAGATTTTTCGATTGGTAAATTTTTTGAATTGGCTAAAAAAGAAGCATATTTTAAAAATACAATATTTGTTGTTATTGCTGATCACAATACACGTACTTATGGGAACCAATTGGTCCCTGTAAAAAAATTCAGAATTCCGGCATTAATCATTGCTCCTCATGTAAAAGCTAATTCTAAATATAATCAATTAGCAAGTCAAATTGATATTCCGTCAACCGTATTAAATTTAACGGGTATTCAAACTAAATCTCCAATGGTTGGTCGTAATTTACTTGCTCAAAATCTTAAAATTCCAGGAAGGGCTATTA
>CAVBJB010000277.1:0-1112 GCA_963595625.1 Lachnospiraceae bacterium
TAATGTTGTGTGCCGCAAAAGTACTTAAGGTAAAATCAATTTAAAGTTAAAAAACGTTAATTCATATTTTCTCTTTTTAATAAAACCTTTACAAAGCTATTTATTTACGTAATATGTAATTTTTGTCTAAAATAAGTTTCATAACTTTAAAATATCTCATTAGCTTATATCCATAATCTAAACAAATTTGTTATGTTTGTTAGGCAAAAAATAAACAAACAATCAACAAAATTTAACAATGAAACTTTTTTTATTACCCGCATCTTTTAAAAAAGTCGGAATAATTCTAGCTATTCTTACTTTAATTATAGGTGTTTTATCCTCTTTTATAGACTTTACGTATAGGCCACAATCCAAACCCTTACTCAATCAAATGATAATTTCATTTTTTTGTGTTTCACTCTTCTTTTTAAATTTTTACAAGCAAAAAACAGAAGACGATAAGCTATTAAAAATAAGAATGCAATGCCTTTTCATTTCCTTTTTATTTACCATAAAATATTTAGTTTTACTCTCAATTGTTCAATTTTTAGATGGGCATGGTTTACCACACACAGCACCAGAAATACTATTCATCGTATTACTTTTTAATTTATGTATGATGTACGGTATGACCAGAAAAGTTAAAAGAGCAGAGGCAAACGAGCCCGAAACAACAATAAATAATACAACAAACAATACCTTATAAATCCTAACTTTGGTTAGGATTTTATTTATTATGCTCCACCCAAATCAATCGATTGGTGTCATAACCAATGGCTTTGGCTTTTGCTAAAAAGTCTGCTTTTACAGCCTCCGGAATTGTTTTTTCACGAGCTAAAATCCATAAATAATCTAAATTTTTTCCTGCAACCAAGGCATATTTGTAATCTTTATCTAAAGCAATAACATTATACCCCGAATAAAAAGGACCAAAAAAAGACACCTTTAAAGCACCAACATCTTTAGCACCTCTAAACTTAGCTTTACCTTCGCGCTCCGTCCACTCCTTTTTAACGTAATTAAAACCTTTATTCAAAACCTTAACACTTCCGTCCGCGTTTAAGCTGTAATTCGCCGTCGTGTTATTCAAATCTTTTTCAAATTTAAAATCTATACGAGCTATTTCATAC
>CAVBJB010000277.1:1122-3112 GCA_963595625.1 Lachnospiraceae bacterium
AAAATATGTTTATTTTAGAACGTTACAATACAATTTAAAGTATGCTATCCAATTTAAAGCCAATAAATTCGTTATATAATAAAATTAAAATCATGAAAAAATTATTTTATTTATTAACTACAGCATTACTAGTGTTAAGTTGTAGTAACATTAAAAAAGCTGCCTTTGATCTTGACGATAACGATGTACATAAAATCCAAATCAATCAAAACCAAGTTGTAAAACTTGTAGTTAAATCCAATCCAAGTACAGGTTTTAGCTGGACAAATAATATACAAGAGCAAGACGGAATCCAGCTAGTAGACCAATACACCGAAAAAATAAATAAAGACTCAAACATCGTAGGAACACCCGTATATCAATATTATAGAATTAAAGGCATTAAGCGCGGAACCTATAACCTTACTTTTAATTACGCACGCTCTTGGGAAACCAATACAAACCCAGCTAAAACAAAACAAGTGACTTTAAAAGTGAATTAATTTTAGGGCGTTACCCGCCTTTAAAGGGCGGGTCGGGCTTTCCGCCCTCGCTCTTATTGCTCCATTTCATTTCACAATAAGGAGCTCAAACAAGGCTTCAATCCCTAACGCACTGCGCAAGTACTTAATTCTCATTTCAAATAAAATATTGCTTTAAGTTTTGTACTTTTAACTAATGAATTCTTTACTAACTCCACAACATAAACTCGGAAAAAAAGGGTTAATCCTCTTAATCTTTTTCCTGAACATGACCGGACCCATGTCTACAGACTTGTATCTGTCTGGTTTTCCTAAAATGTTAATCGATTTACAAACAACCCCAACACTTTTAAACTATACCCTAGTGGGGTTCTTTTTAAGTTTTGCAATAGGGATGTTATTTATAGGACCTTTAAGTGATAAAATTGGGCGTAAACCTGTATTACTTACGGGCATTTTAGTTTACGGTCTATCTTCTCTATTTTGTTCTTTTGCTACAAGTATAGAATTCTTAATTTTTTTTAGAATCACACAAGCTTTAGGAGCGGGAGGTATGATATCGGTCTCAACTGCAATGGTAAAAGACAGCTTTAGCCATGACGAAAGACCTAAAATAATTGCACTTTTACAAATGCTTGGAGCTTTTGCGCCAACAGTAGCACCATTAATTGGTGCACAAATCATTAAATATTCCTCGTGGCATGTAACTTTTGACTTTTTGGCAATATTAGCAAGTGTTTCCTTTGTTATAAGTCTTTTTGTTACGGAAACCCTAGCCAAAGAAAAACGATTAAAAGGGAGTGTGTTTTTAAGTATTCTATCTTTAAAAGATATTTTAATCAATAAACCCTTCATGAACTTTTTAGTGGCTATGGGTGGGCCTTCGATTATTTATATGGCCTTTTTATCTGTTAGTTCATATATTTATATTGATTGGTTTAAATTAACAGAAACTCAATACAGTTTATTTTTCGCGGTAAACTCTTTACTATTATTAGTGGGGCCAAGAGTATATTTAGCCTTACGAAATAAAATTACAGGTAAACAAGTAATCCTAATTTCGTTTATAAGTATTTTAATTTCTGGAACCTTAATTCTTACCGTAGGTAAAATTTCGCCTTATATATTCTTAGCAAGTTTTGCCCCTGTAACCTTTGGGAATAGTTTTTTACGCTCCTTTTCATCAAACATTTTATTAGGGCAAGACAATATGAACGCCGGTGGAGTTGCCTCGATCATTAATTTTTCGAATACCGGCTTAGGTGCAGTTGGTATGTTTTTAGGAGCCTTACCTTGGACTAATTTTATACAAGGATTAGGTTCTATAATTTTTATTGCTATGGCATTCAGTATATCACTCTGGGTTTATTTTAATAAAAATGGTTTTAAACTTAGAGGTTTATAATAAAATTCCCCGTTTTAAATTATTCATCTAAAACGGGGAATTTTTATTTCAAATTAATTCTTTAAATGGGAACTTAAAATGACTTATTGAGTATATATTTTATAATATCTCAGCAATACTAATA
>CAVBJB010000278.1:0-3099 GCA_963595625.1 Lachnospiraceae bacterium
TATTACGTGACTACTTAACAGATTTATTCCCAATCTTAGAAGTTGGTACTTCTGCTAAAATGTTATCTATTGTTCCATTAATGAACGGTGGTGGATTATTCGAAACTGGTGCAGGTGGATCAGCTCCAAAACACATCGAGCAATTCATTGAAGAGGGATACTTACGTTGGGATTCATTAGGAGAGTTCTTAGCATTACAAGCATCTTTAGAGCACGTAGCACAAACTCAAGGTAACGCAAAAGCACAAGTTTTAGCAGATACTTTAGATGAGGCTAACGATAAATTCTTAGATACAGACAAATCACCAGGTCGTAAATTAGGTACAATTGATAACCGTGGTTCTCACTTCTACTTAGCGATGTACTGGGCACAAGCATTAGCTACTCAAACTAAAGACGCAGAATTAGCTGCTAAATTTGCTCCAGTTGCTGAAGCTATGACTGCTAACGAAGCTAAAATTAATGAAGAATTAATTGCATCTCAAGGTAAAGCGCAAGCTATTGGTGGTTACTACCAACCAGCTTCAGAGGCAACTTTCGCTGCAATGCGTCCTTCTGCAACATTAAATAACATTATTAACGCTATCTAATCGTTAATTCCATTATTATACTAAAAACCTCGTTACTACTTGTAGCGAGGTTTTTTTATTTTCTTGGGCGTTCCGCCTCGGCAATAATATCTAAATTGTCTAAATACAAATTCCCGTCGGCGGCGGGCTTTTCGCTAAATCTTTTGTTTGATGCTTCGAGAGCCTCAGCAACCCAAACAAAAGGATACCGCTCCAATCCCTAACGCGATAACGTCACATCTTAATTTAAAATTAATGCTCTGTACATATAAAAATTCCCCCGCCGTAGGCGGGGGATAGTTTTTAATATCTTGTAATTAAAATAAGATTTTGGTATTTTTCTATACCATCATTTTTTATAAAAACAACGTCACCACCCATAGAGAGATTTAAGGATATCATTTCGTCAATAATATCGTCAACTACTCCTTTTTCTGTGGTTCTATCTTCCTCAACTAAAACCAATCGTTCCTCCTCGATTAAAGCGGGTTGGTAAAAGCCTTTTTTAACAAAAAGTGTTTTACCACGTCCGTGATTTAAAGCTTCCCAAACCTCATTGTAATCCGATAGGGTTTGGTTTTGAGAAATTGCAATTTCTAATTCCTCTATACGTTTGGCATTTTTTTGAGTAATTAATTGTTGTACCTCTTCCCATGCGCTAGATACAACAGAAGCAGCAGGTTCGTCGTTTGGTAAACGGTTGATGTTGCCAATAAACATATCTTTTTTATCGGCTATTTCCATGTAGTAATCGTAATTACGAGATTCAGTTACAATAAGTACCGGTAGTGGGTTATCCGCAATAGCGGTTTGTAAGGATTTATCAACGTGATTAAAAAATTCTTTAATTAGGTTATCCTCGCTGTTGTTATGTTCTGCATGTGCAGAATTGCGTGTGCGTAGGGAATTCTCGAAGGGAAAATCTCCCGAAAGTTCTTGTTGTACTCTATCGTTATAAGCCTCGATAAGGCGGGCTTTGTCACGACTTAATAAAAGGATGTAGTATGCGCCGTCCTCATGGCTTGCTCTAATTAAATCTCGGGTTGCAAATTTATCGTCGACTGTTACGCGATCTACAACTGTGGTTGAAAGGCGGGTATATTCCCCAAATTCTGGGTTTACATATATAACTAAACTGTCGAGGTTTTGGTTGTGATCGATCTCTGATACTATTTTATCTAATTTTTCTTCTATAGGCCAAACAAAGCGTTTATCATAGTCTGCGTGCAATCTTTCTTTAGCTTCTTTAACTAAGTTGTTTAAAAGGATAGGATCTTGCTCGTTGTCTGGATGTGTACGGTGTGTATTTAACATGATAGATACACAAGCTTCTGTTTGGATGTTTTTAACTGTTTTAAATAGTTTGTTCATACTTATAATTTCATAATTGATAATTATATATAAACTTTTTGATTAGGTTTTATATTGTTGGTTTAAATGCTAAGATTAAGTGAAATTTTAATTTTAGTTTACTCTAAATAAAACAAGCACCCTTAAGGTGCTTGTTTTATGCATTAGGGATTGTAGCGGCATCCTTTTGTGAGGAACGAACAAAAGATATAGCGTAAAGCCCGACGCGCCCACTAAAAGGCGCGGAATGCCCTTATAATTTTAATTAAAATATTTTTGAAATGCTTACTGAGTTACTATTGCATTAGGCTAGTTTTAAAAGCTGGTTTTCGATTTTAACGTTTTTATGCATAATTAGTGCTTTACTACAGGTTGCAAATGTGCTGTAAACCAATAACCAAAGTAATGGAAGTATTATACTTGTAGTGTCTTTAGCAAAATTAAGCGTTATAAAATAGACAAATATATTCATAGCTGTTAATCTTTCTATTTTGTGTAGCGCGTAACTTGATAAGGTAGTTTTATGCTTGTTTTTTAGCTTTTTATAAATTAAAAATGTATTTGTTATGGTACCAATTAGCACAAAAGGTAATATAATATATAAAGTATTACTTACAGTTAGTTTTGATAAAAATAATGTAATTAATGCTGCTATTGGTATGATACTGTATTGATATTTAAGATCTAACGATTTCCAGAGTTTACAAACTATATAAGGTACATTTTCGTATCTAGACCAATTTCTTGATAGAATTAATGGATTCCATTGGGTCATGATTTTTATAAATGCCGATTTAAAATCTGTGGCATTTTGGTGCATTTCTGCCTCAATTTCCAAAGCAATATGGTCTAATACTTCAAGTTTTACATCTTCAAAATTTTTGAAAGAGCATATCTCTGTTAAGGCTTTATCGATTAATAGTAATTCTTGCTTGGTAAGTTGTTTCATATAAATTTAAATTTGGCTTCTGTTTTTTTAATTTCGTTTACTAAACCTGTTGCAATTTGGGTGTATAAAACCACCAAATACAAAATAAAAATCTCCGTAATAGTAGTTTTAAGGAGTATTTTAAAAAGGCTCATATTATCGGAAATCATGAGTCCGTAGCGCAATTGAAATATTAAAAAAAGCGGAAATCCTAACAAGTAATTACTTATGCTTTGTAGTAACCATTTGTTT
>CAVBJB010000279.1:0-3059 GCA_963595625.1 Lachnospiraceae bacterium
TTTGTGCTGAGTGTAGTCCAAGTTATCTATTAATTTTTTTAAATAACTAAATTCAGTTCTATTTGATGGCTGAGCGGAGTCGAAGCCATGATTGGATTTAAAACCTGTTTATGTTGCTCAATAGTTTAAAACTATTACTTAGATTACGTGAATAGTTTTTGCAATAGGGATAGGAGCGGCATCCTTTTATTAGGGGCTGAGGCTTCCGAAGTTCCTAATAAAAGATACAGCGGATAGCCCGGACCCGAGCTTTCCGCTGTTTATGTTTAAATGAATATCATGCGAGGGTATTGCCCTAATTATTTTATTATAAATTTCCCTTTTTCGGCATCAAAATAAATGTCTTGATGTTTAAAAAGGGTTTCAAAAACGCCCTCTTTAATTAAAACTTCTGGTGTGTTTTGGTGAATCTTTTCTTTGGTAAATACAATTATTTCGTCGCTTAATTGCAGGGACAAATCCATGTCGTGGGTAGACATTAGGATGCATTTTTGAGTTTTTTGGGCCAGTTGTTTTAGCAATTTGTAAACCGATACTTTATGTACCAAATCTAAATGTGTGGTTGGTTCGTCCAGAATAATTAGCGGAGTATCCTGTGCTAAGGCGCGTGCAATTAATACTTTTTGCAACTGTCCGTCGCTTATTTCGTAATGCTTTCTGTTTTGTAAGTATTCGAGTTCGGTAAGTTGTAGGGCTTGTAAAACTTTTTGATGATCTTGAGCTGCCAAGTTGCCTAACCAATTGGTGTACGGTTGTCTACCTAACGCAACTAATTCGTAAACGGTTAAATTGCTAGGGGGTAATTTTTCAGTTAAAACTACACTTATTTGTGTTGCTAATTCTTGCTGCGTAAAGCTTTGTAGGTCTTTATCACCTAATAAAACGCGCCCATTTAAGGGTTTATTTATTTTGGTTATGGTTTTTAAAAAAGTTGACTTTCCTACGCCGTTTGTTCCAATAAGGGTTATAAATTTTCGGGCGCGTAACGTTACATTTACGTGCTGTGCAACGGTTTTAATTTTGTTTTTTTGTGCGTATCCAATGGTTAAATCATCGGTTTTTAAAAGAGTTTTAGCCATTACGATATAAAATTATTTTTTCTAACCAAGAGCCATATTACTATAGGTGCACCTAAAATTGAGGTTATAGCGTTAATTGGAAATGTAAAGTCGAAACCAGGCATTTGGGAAACGGCGTCACAAATTAACAATAAGGTTGGTCCCAAAAGTAAACACCCTATGTAAAGTATAAAATGATTTGAGGTTTGAAAAATTAGTTTTGTGATGTGTGCTACTGCCAAACCTATAAAGGCTATAGGACCTACAAATGCGGTCACGGAACCTGTTAAAATACAGGTTGCTGCGATTATTAAAAGTCGAGTTGTTTTAAAATTTACGCCTAAACTGTGTGCATAACTGTCGCCCAATAATAAAGCATTTAAGGGTTTTATACATTTTAAAGCTAATAAAACTCCTACAAATACACATGTAAAAAGTATTTTTAAACTTATAGAGTCTAGATTTCCTAGATTTCCTAAGGACCAAAAGGTGAATTTTTTAATTTGTTCTGCGTTACTAGAAAAGGTTAAAACACTTACAAAAGCAGCTGTAAAACTACCCACCATTAAGCCAACAACTAAAATGGCCATGGTTTGTTTTAATTTTGTAGCTACCCCTAAAACTAATAGTAAAACGAGTAAACTCCCTAAGCTAGAGGCTATAACTATGGCATATGGGCTGTTTATAATTTCTTGTAAAAATAAAGGTAGCAAGCTACCAGCCAAGATCACGATAGAAACGCCTAAACTTGCCCCAGAACTTATACCTAAAACATAGGGTTCTGCCAACGGATTTTTAAAAAGGGTTTGCATTAATAACCCGCTTAAAGGTAAAGCAATTCCTACGGCTATGCATGTTAAAGCTTTTGGGAATCTATAATTTAATATGATATAATCCCAAGATGATTTTGTGGCTCCATTGCCTACTAAGCTGTTGTAAATATCTTTAAAAGGTATGTGTATGGATCCTAGACTAAGGTTTAGAAAAAACATAAATATCAGGACTAAAATTAATCCTGAAAATAAAAGAATATGTAGGCGGGTTAGCTTCAAAATTTATTTTAATTTTTCGTAAAAGTACGGCGTATAATCCGGAAGTAATTCAGGATGTAGAATTTTAATTAAATCTTTTAAAATAATGTCAGGTCGGTTAGGTCCTAATTCGTAAAATATAGAACCTCCTTTTTCGCCTTTTTTCATTGCAAATGAGTATACATTTCCTGTTTTAAAAGCTTGGAATTGTAGGTTATGTTGGCTGTTGTTTTTAATATCCTGAATAGATTCGCAGCTTCCTGGAGCAATCCAAATAGGAATGTTTTGCGCTTGTTCTAAAGCTTCTTCTATAGAAATTGCAATACTTCCTGTTCCTTTAGAATCTTTCCAGATGTAATCAGCGTTAGCATCTTCCAAAAATAATGAAGCCCAACTATTTCCCTTTGGGGCATACCAAACGCCTTGATATAGCCCGCCAGAAAATACTTTAGGTTTTGTTGCAGCTGTTTGAGCTAATTTTTTTAATTGATTATATTGATTTTCAACCGTATTAAATTCTTTTTCTGCTTGATCGTACTGATCAAATAAAGCTCCAAAAAACTTGATCCATTCTGCTTTACCCAATGGTGATTCTTCAGTCCAATCGGCATTATAAATTACAGGAATTCCCATTTGTTTTAGGTTTTCTAACGCTTTGTTGCTAGAGTCCATTCCGTAGCCAATAATTAAATCAGGACTTAAATCCAAAATTACTTCTGTATTTAAATCATTTTCTAAACCAACATCTTTAATTTTATTTTGGTTGATTAAGTTTCTAACTTTTATAGACGAAATATAATTTAAATTAGGAAATCCAATTAGTTTTTCCGTTTGATTTAGTGTTTCGATAGATGGTATATGAGTAGTTGAAGTAGCTATAAATTTTTGTAGTGGAATTTTTATAAATATATTGCTTTTTAAACTGTCAGGAACATTTTTTGAGTCTTTAGCCAAAACATAAACTAAGGGT
>CAVBJB010000280.1:0-3050 GCA_963595625.1 Lachnospiraceae bacterium
CTCTAACGCTAAGATCATATCCTGAATATGTGTTAAATCATGATAAAATCTAGACGGCTGGGAATAGCTAGACTCTACTTCCAACCATAGCGCTTTAAGTTCCGATTCCGAAACTTTATATTTAGACATTAAACAAGTAAATTCCTGAAATAAAAAATCTTTAGTAGTGCGCATGCATTAAAATTTTTTTGAGATTTAAATATACTAAAAACAAAACAGTCAAGCCTTAAGGTTGACTGTTTTGTTTTGCGTTACCGGGTGTAGCCTTGTTTGAGCTCTTTTAAAACTTTGTTTTAAAAAGCGAGGGCAAAACACGGGACCTGCGCCAAAACGACGCAGGAGTTTTGGCGCAGGAACGCCCTATTAAAATTTATAGAAAAGTTTACTCCTCTTTCTCCATAAAACAAAACTCTTAAAACTACGTTTAAAAATAAAATATAAAAGTTATGGTGATAAAAAATCAAACTAAAGTAGAAGGTGTTTTACCCGTTAGGGATCCGTATATTTTAAGCGCCTATCATTACGATTTGTATCCAAAAGGCAATGGATCAATGGGGGTAAATTCAGAAGATTTAAAGGGCAAAAAATTAGGTCAGGATTTTGATCGTGAGGCCTCGTGGCGTATGTATCACGGGCAAACCATTCCTGGGTTTCCCTATCATCCACATAGAGGTTTCGAGATTGTTACTATAGCACTCGAGGGCTTTGCCGACCATTTTGACTCTAAAGGGTCTAAGGGACGCTACGGCAACGGCGACGTACAACTTATGAGTGCCGGAAAAGGCGTACAACACGGCGAGATGTTTCCGCTTTTAAACGACAATGCAAATAATCCCCTACGTTTGTTCCAGATTTGGGTAAACTTACCCGCTAAGGATAAACTTACAGAACCGCAATATAAAATGCTTTGGAGTGAAAAAATTCCGAAAAAATCCATTCCGCAACCCAACGGTAGGTTTGTGCATCTACAAGTTATTTTAGGCCAATACAACGGGTTACAGGCCCTAGATCCCCTGCCCCACTCTTGGGCTAAGGATCCCGCGCACCACATGGGCATTGCGTTGGTAGATTTGGATCCTGACACCAGTTTTACCCTACCGGCAGTTTCTACAACTTTAAACCGCTTTATATTTTTTTACGACGGCGAGGGAACCGTGCAACTTAATTACGAAACGCTAAACAAAAACTACGTTGCTGATGCCGATGGTAATGCAACCATAACCATAAAATCGCAAGGCAATAATGCCCGAATTTTAATTCTGGAGGGCGAACCTATAAATGAGCCTGTGGCTGCTTATGGTCCGTTTGTAATGAACACGGAGCAGGAGTTACGAGACGCTTTTAAAGAGTTTCGACAAACGCAATTTGGCGGTTGGCCTTGGGGCGAAAACGAAACGGATGCCGTAAATCCTAAAGACGCTGGCCGCTTTGCAAGCTACAATCACGGCGCAGAAATTGACAAACCTTAAGAGTTAAGATCTTTTCTTAACTCTTTTTTTATGGGCGTTCCCGTTCGGGGTTCCGTTTCACTGCACCCCACGGTCGCAGTTTACGCTGTATCTTTTGGTTCCCAAAAGGATGCCGCTGCACCTGCTAACGCGCTGCGCCAAAACGTAAGGTTTAGGGTATTAACTAAATTTTTGCTTCGCGTTAAGGATGGACGCGGCATCCTTTTTATTTTTAAACTAAAAATTATAATCCTTCCATACTACAGCAAAAAAATAAAAAGATAAAGCAAACAGCCTGACCTTGCAAAAACGACGCTAGGAGTTTTTGTAAAGGGAACGCCCAAATAAAATGTAAGTATAGTTTTATAAGCAGAACATTTTTCTTAATAATGATTATATTTGTACGAATAATGCTGATGATTTATGAAAATTGTATCTACAAAAGATAATTTAGATGTTTTATACGAGGACAACCATATCATTGTGGTAAACAAACGTGTGGGGGATATTGTGCAGGGGGATGCAACCGGCGACAAACCGTTAAGCGAGGTTATTAAAGAGTATTTAAAACAAAAATATAACAAACCGGGAGAGGTTTATTTAGGTGTAGTTCACCGTTTAGACCGCCCAACCACTGGACTTGTGGTTTTTGCTAAAACCTCTAAAGCGTTAACACGTTTAAACGAGAGTTTTAAAAACCGCGAAACGCAAAAAACGTATTGGGCTGTGGTTAAAAATCAGCCGCCAAAACCTAAAGATACCTTAACGCACTTTTTGGTTAGAACACCAAAAAACAATCAATCCAAAGCGTTTGACAAAGAGGTAAAGGATTCTAAAAAAGCAAGTTTAACTTATGAGGTTATACAAAAATTGGATCGCTTTTTTGTTTTAGAGATTGATTTGCATACCGGCAGACACCACCAAATTAGAGCCCAACTTTCTAAAATTAATTGTCCTATAAAGGGCGATTTAAAGTATGGTTTTGACAGGAGTAATCCGGATGGAGGTATCCATTTACATGCACGTAAACTTACGTTTATACACCCCGTACAAAAGGAAAGTATGACCATTGTGGCTCCTACCCCTAACGAGGTGATTTGGAATTTAGTAAACTAACTTAAACTTATATATGAACGAAATTAACAAATTAGACGAGATTGTTAAAAATGGCTACTCTTTAAATGTTAGCTCAACTTTGGACGAAATTTTAAAGTATTTTAAAAAGACTTTTTTACTTAATGGTTTAGTTGGATTTATTTTATACGCCACTTTTATTATAGTAATGGTTTTACTATTAAGAGGTATAGGAATAAACTTTTCCGAATTACAAGATAATGAAGTTATGCTAAATTTTATTACTAGTCAAAATTTCTTGTTGTACAGTGCTTTAGCAGGATTTTTTATACAAGTTTTAATTTACCCTATTTATGCTGGATTTATCCAATTAAATAGAGATATTGATACGCAGGATGAAGTTGGGATTGGAAATATTTTTAAAATATTTTCTAGCAAAAAATACATTCACGTTTTAGGATTTTGTATCCTTATATATTTATTAACTAATGTGCCTGCGGTTGTAACTGCATTGTTAAACATTAGTTT
>CAVBJB010000281.1:0-3038 GCA_963595625.1 Lachnospiraceae bacterium
ATTGATATTGTAGCAGTTGGTAGTGGTATTGAGTTGGCTTTAAAAGTATCCGAACTTATTCCGCACAATCCAAAAGTACAAGTATTTAAAAATTATGGTACAGCCATGCTTCGTTTTGAAGATATGGATATAGAATTTGTAGGGGCTAGAAAAGAAAGTTACCGTCAAGAAAGCCGTAACCCAATAGTGGAAGATGGTACTTTACAAGACGATCAAAACCGTAGAGATTTTACTATTAATGCCTTAGCATTATCTTTAAACAAAGATACTTATGGTGATTTACTAGATCCGTTTAATGGTTTGGAAGATTTAAAAAACAAAATCATTAAAACACCTTTAGATCCTGCAATAACTTATTCTGATGATCCTTTACGTATGCTACGTGCCATTCGTTTCGCAAACCAATTAGGGTTTGAGATCGAGGAAAAATCTTTACAAGCTATAAAAGATCATAACGATCGTATCCATATTATTTCTGGAGAACGTATTGTTGAAGAGTTAAATAAAATTCTTTCAACTCCTACTCCATCTATTGGTTTTTTACTTTTATATAAAACAGGTTTATTGGATTTTATTTTGCCCGAATTAACAGCATTAAACCAAGTAGAAGAAATAGAAGGTCATACACACAAAAATAACTTTTACCATACTTTAGAGGTAGTAGATAATATTTGTAAAAACACTGATGATGTATGGTTGCGTTGGGCCGCGCTTTTACATGATATTGGTAAAGCACCTACAAAACGATTCAACAAAAAACAAGGGTGGACTTTTCATGGTCACGAATTTTTAGGTGGAAAAATGGTTAAAAAAATCTTTGAAAGATTACACATGCCATTAAACCACAAAATGAAGTTTGTACAAAAAATGGTAATGATGAGTTCAAGACCTATTGTTTTATCACAGGATTTAGTGACTGATTCTGCCGTAAGACGCTTAGTTTTTGATGCTGGAGAAGATGTTGAAAGTTTAATGATTTTATGTGAAGCGGACATTACTACTAAAAATCCTAACAAGTTTAAAAAATACCACAACAACTTTAAACTTGTACGCAAAAAAATTGTAGAGGTTGAAGAACGTGATCATGTACGTAATTTTCAGCCCCCAATTACTGGTGAAGAAATTATGCAGATTTTTAATTTAAAACCTTCTCGAGAAATTGGAGTTTTAAAAGAAGCTGTTAAAGAGGCTATTTTAGAGGGAGAAATACCAAATGAATATGAAGCCGCTTACGAATTTGTATTACGTAAAGCCGCTACTATGGGTTTACAAAAACAATAAAACATAATAAAAATCATTTTCTAGTTGCAATATCTTTTATAGTATTGCAACTAGATTTTTTATATAAAATATCATGAAAAAATATTTTGTTTCCGTTGCCAAAACTGCTTTAGTTTTAGTCTATTTAGTAATTATAGCAGGTGGTTTAGTTAGAATGACAGGTTCAGGAATGGGATGCCCAGACTGGCCTAAATGCTTTGGATATTACATCCCTCCTACGGATGTAAAAGAATTACTTTGGGAACCAAACCATACTTTTGAAAAAGGACAGGTTATCATTAATGATGAAAAATTATTTGTTGCTAAATCAACTTTTACTTCTTCAACAAATTACAACCCAGACAATTGGGAACTGTATACCAAACACGATTATGCTAAATTTAATGTGTACCATACGTGGACAGAATACATTAACCGTCTTTGTGGCGCTTTAGCAGGTTTAGGATGCTTAGTTATGGCTGTTATGTCTTTTGCCTATTGGAAAGAGAAAAAAGCTATTACCTTACTTTCTTGGTTGGTTGTATTTTCAATGGGATTTCAAGCTTGGTTAGGAGCTACAGTGGTTTACTCGGTACTAAATCCACTAAAAATCACCACACACATGGTCGTTGCTTTAATAATTGTTGCGTTTATTCTGCATATTATTAAAATGGCAAAAACAAATAAACGTGAAACTGATGTTCCTTCTCAATTTAAGAATTTACTATGGATTACATTACTTTTTACTTTAATCCAAGTAGTCTTAGGAACACAAATTAGAGAATTTATTGACCATCAAATAAAAGACGGTATTACAAATTCTATTGAATGGTTAAAAAATCCAACTTTATCATTTTATATTCATCGCACGTTTTCAATACTTGTAGTTGGATTAAATCTATGGATTTTCTTAATCAATAAAAAATTCAATTTAAGATTAGGCAAAGTGTACTGGGTATTACTACTAATTATATTAGAAATTGTTACGGGAATTGTTATGTATTATTTCTATTTCCCATTCGGAATGCAAACAACTCACTTAGTACTAGCATCTATTTTGTTTGGAATACAGTATTATTTGTTACTAGAAACTAAGAAAGATTAGTTAAAGTTTTGTGTATGTAAAGTTATTTTACAATTTTTATAGTTCACACTATAAATAATAAATAATGATTAGACTTTATGTAGCTGCATTAAGCCTATTAGGGCTACAATTTGCCCAAGCACAAAACAATTTAGGAGGTTGGCTTATGTATTTTGGAGATGCAAGTTTAACTCAAACAGCTTTAAAATTAAATTACGAAATCCAACATCGTAATCACGAAATTTACAACGATTTAAATCAGTTATTAGTTCGCGGAAGTGTACAATACAACGGAATCGAAAATTTAGGGATTGCAGCAGGATATGCGTATGTGATAACTGAAAAAGAGAATAAACCTGACGCTCCGTTCTATGAAAATAGAATTTTTCAGGAATTATCGACCCAACAAAACTTTTCAAAAGTTAAGGTAAAACACCGTCTACGTTTTGAGCAACGTTTTTTTGATAACCAGGATTTTAGATCTCGTGTTCGTTATAATTTTTTAGTTGAAATTCCTTGGACTAAAAAAGAAAACGGTAGTAGTTTTTATACCACCATGTATAATGAAATTTTTATCAATACCAATAAAACACCTACGGCTCAGTCTGTTTTTGATCGCAACCGCATCTCATTTGGAAAAGGATATAGATTTAATAAAAATTTTGCTGTACAAGCCTCTTGGATGACACAAATA
>CAVBJB010000282.1:0-3022 GCA_963595625.1 Lachnospiraceae bacterium
CGGCATCCTTTTAGTGGTGGCTGAGGCTCTCGAAGCCATAAACTAAAAGATACAGCGGAAAGCGGGAGGTAGGACTTGGTGTAATGTGAAAAGTAAACGCTCCTAAACAAAAAAATCGCCTTTAGTAAAAGACGATTATAGTGAAAAACGGTATTTGAATGTGAGTAACACGTAACGTTGCATGAGGCTGTAGTTATTGGTACTGTAGCCGTAGTCTGTGACGTTGTAGGTGGAAAATTCCTTTTTATTAAACAGGTTATTTCCGGTTAAACTTACGGTGTATTTGTCGTTTTTAAATTTATAGGTTGCGGTAAAATCTAGGAAAAAATGGTTGCGTTGTGCGCTTGCTAGGTTTCCGAAATAATAATGCTCGAGGGTGGGTTTAAGCTCGAAGCGCGAGTTTAAATCGTAATAAAGATCGAGATACGAGAATCCGTTAGTAAAATCGTTACTAAAATTTGGTGCTTTTATGTAGGATTTGTTCCACTCGGTGCCCAAATTAAAATTGAAATTTCCTTTAAAATTTGTAATCCAACTTAACTTAGCATTTAATGTAGAGGAAATATTTTTACGAAGATCCGAATTGTTTATTACATTAAAATACGTATTTTGATTTGCTCCTATATCTGCCTTAATATTACTTTGTAACGGTTTAATTCGATATTGTAAATTAGCAAAAACGCCGTAAGATTGTCCGCCTTTAATAAAAACACTTTGATACAACGAACTGTTTTGTTCTAAACTTGATTGATTGGATATAGTATTGGATTGTGTACTATAAAAGCTATTTAAAGTAAAGGAATATCTGCGTAAATAATGATTATATAAATAACTGATATTAATATTTTGAGAATCGGTTAACTTAAACTCGCCCAATCCTTTGGAAAAACTTCTAGAATTTGTAAGTAAATATGTGTCATTTACTTGTAAGTAATTGGTGTTTTTAAAGTTTAGATTATAGGTTCCGATAATACGATTGTTGGGCTTAAATTCCCAGTTTAAGGATAGCGATGGATTTATATAAAAAGGATTTTGCTCAACTTTTTTTTGCTGATTTGTAAACGTATTAAATAGCTGATTTACATGTCCAAATGCTCCTATTTTTAAATTGTTGAATTTAAAAGTATAACCGGATTGCGCGTAAACTTTTGTGAACCCAAACGATGAATTGGCCTGAAAATCTTGTGGAACAAACGCTACTTCATTTTCATCAAATAACTTAAAGTTAGATTTTAAGGTTTGATTATCATTCTCTATCCCAATTATAAATTCTATTAAATCGTCGTTTTTTTGTTTGAGTTTAAAATCTGCTTCTAAACCTATAAACGATTTGTTGTTTTTGGAATTATTCGCCATTTTATCGGCCTCAAACGCAAATAAATCGCCCATTAAATAATCGTTTATAAAATAATTTTGAGGGAGTTTGTTATTAAAATATCTGGATTTTAAAAGAACTACATTTTTATCGTTCCATTTATGGGTATATGTTACTTTTTGATCAAAAAAAGTGCTTTTAGTTTGTAATTTTTCGAGTGTGGATTGCTCGTTAAAAGTTAAGTCATTAGTTACCCTTGATTTTCCTGAATTAAATACCGAACTTAATTGTAGCATTTGTGTTTTAGAAATGTCGTAAGTAGCTAATAGGTTTAGGTACCCATTTTTAAAATGATTTTTATAATAATTTTGTTCTGTATTAGAGAATTGCGTATTGGGTAAATTAACAGTTCTAAAGGAGTTGTTACGAATGTAATTTTCGTCGAGGCCTAAAAAACCGGTAAGTTTTACTTTAAGTTTTGGTGTAACAGGTAGTATAGAACTTAAAGAAACATTTTCGGCATTGTTAATACGGGTTCTATGATCTTTAAGTTGTGGAGCGCGAGCAGCATTTACATTTAAAATTTTAGAGAGATGCGATCCCGAACCAATAGTTTCGACCTCGGTATTGTTATAAAACATAGATTCTAGATTCCCTACCCTATCGTTGCCCACATTGTTTAAACCGTAGTTTAAAAAGTTTTTATAGGTGTTACTAAAGTTCATTACATTTCCGGTTACATCGTATCGATTTGCGGTTGTAACGCCATAACCTGCGGTAATATCTCCAAACCAAACGTTTTTATACTCGTCGCTTAACGTTAAGTTTAGTGCAACTTTTTCGGAATTTTCAATACCTTTTAAGTGTTTGTTGTTGGAATAGTTTTTTAAAACCTGAACCTCATCAATAGGTTTATTGGGCATGTTTTTGGTAAGCAAACTATAGCCACGATTAAACAAATCGTCGCCACCAACCATAACTTTTTCAATTTCTTGGTTGTTGTATTTTATAGTACCAGAATTTTCGACGGTTATACCGGGAATGTTTTTTAATAAATCTTCCACCACTTGCTCTTTACCGGTGGTAAAAGCTTTGGCTTTATAAATTAAAGTATCGCTGCGTTGTTGTATGGCGGCTTCGGTGGTAATTACAATATTATCTAGCTCCTCTATTTTAGTTTCTAAAACAACATTTTGTATGTATTCTGTTTTAGCTTTGGTTACTTTTAAGGTTGACGTACTTTTTTGGAATCCCATTTTAGAAATTTCTAAAATAAAGTCCCCTTCGGTATCCATCGCTACTTTATAATCGCCTTTGGCATCTGTAAACCCAAAGTGCAAAATAGCATCGTTAGCATCTTTTACAAGTATGGATGCCGAAATTATGGGTTGCTTATCCGTATCTAAAACATGACCCTTGCAAATGGTTTGTGCAAAGTTTAAAATTGGAAATAATAAAAATAGTAGTGTAGTAAGTTGGTTGGCTTTTTGCATTATTAATTAGTTGGCGTTTCCGTTTCCCATTCAAAATCGAATTCTTGAGGTTTAGACTGACTTAATATTGTTGTACGTTTATACCTAGATTCAATTGGTGTATTAAATATATTATCGTAATATTCTTGTTCTAGCTCAGTAAATTTTTTAAATGAAATCTTTGGAAAATTATTTTCATCAAAATTTATAAATTGCTCATTATAATAAATTTTGG
>CAVBJB010000283.1:0-3020 GCA_963595625.1 Lachnospiraceae bacterium
ATTTTTGGTGCATCATAATACCACGCAATAGGATTTTGATCATTAGCTTGTAAGGGTAATGATAGATCTATTGGCTTATTAAAATCAATTGTTAATGTTTTTTGGTTTAGTTGAATTTGAGCTTTCATAATTTAGTGGACTTTAAATAAATTGGAAGAAATTCCATCTCCAAAAAATTTTCCTTCGTTGGTAGTAGTTAGTATGTTGTTATTTAATAGTAAATGATTTTTTTTAAGAAAGGGTTGCGCTTCTTTCATTACATAATCAACAAAAGTTTTACCAAATTCTTTTTCAATATAGTCTAAATTTACGCCCCATTTGGTACGTAAACCAGTCATAATATATTCGTTATATCTATCGGTAAGGGTTAGGCTTTCCGTTTCTGCAGTAGGCAATTTATTTTCTATATTTTTTATGTAAATAATGTTGTTAGCAATGTTCCAAGATCTTTCTTTACCGTTAAAACTATGAGCGGATGGTCCAATTCCTAAATATTTTTTGCCTAACCAATATGCGGTATTGTTTTTAGACTCGAATCCGGGTTTACCAAAGTTTGACATTTCATAATGGTCGTAACCGGCTTTTTTAAGTTTATCAATTAAAAATAAAAAATGTTCATGAGCTTGAGCCTCGTCGGTATTTGGAATTTTTCCGGTCGCAATTAATTTTTCTAACGCTGTTTTAGCTTCAACCGTTAGTGCATAACAAGAAATATGCGGAATGTTTAAATTCAGCATAAAATCTATATTTTGTTCCCATTGTTGTAGCGTCATATTAGGGATCCCATAAATTAAATCTACCGATAGGTTTTCAAAATATTGCGTAGCAAGCTCTAAACACTTTTTAGACTCTGAAGCATTGTGGGCTCTGTTCATCATTTTTAAATCTTCTTCAAAAATGGATTGAATCCCAATACTTAATCTATTAATTTGTGTTTTAGAAAGTTCAATAATTTTTTCTTCAGATAAATCGTCTGGATTTGCTTCAAGTGTTACTTCTGGATTTTCTGCAACCATATAATTGGTATAAACAGTATGCAGTATTTTTTGAATTTGATCTGTTGTAAGTAAAGATGGCGTACCTCCTCCAAAATAAATGGTTTCTATAACTTCCTGATGTTCCTCTTTTCTATTTAAAATTTCTTTACAAATAGCCTCAACCATTTGATCTTTATATTTTAAAGAAGTTGAGAAATGAAAATCACAATAATGACAAGCTTGTTTGCAAAACGGAATATGAATGTAAATACCTGCCATATTTTATTTTTTTATTCGATCTTGATTTTGTGATACAAAAGAGTCCCAACCCGAGTAGGATTTACCGGTAGCTGTAACTTTACCTGAATTAAAGTAATGACAAACAGCCGCTGCTAAACCATCTGTAGAATCGAGGTTTTTAGGAAGTTCTTTTAAACCGACTAATTGTTGAAGCATTTTAGCTACTTGCTCTTTAGATGCGTTTCCGTTACCTGTAATTGCCATTTTAATTTTTTTAGGCTCATATTCTGTAATCGGGATATCTCTAGATAGTCCTGCGGCCATTGCTACACCTTGAGCTCTTCCTAATTTTAGCATAGATTGTACGTTTTTACCAAAAAAGGGAGCTTCGATGGCAATTTCGTCTGGATGATAAGTGTCTATTAACTCTATGGTACGCTCAAAAATTATACGTAAACGTTTGTAATGATCGTCGTATTTAGATAATTGCAATTCATTAAGTTGTAAAAATTGCATTTGGTTTCGCACCACTTTTATTAATCCAAAACCCATAATATTGGTTCCTGGGTCTATGCCTAAAATTATTCTTTCGTTAGCCAAATCCTTGTTTTTAAGTTGGTATTCACACAAATTCTGAGTCAAAATTCGCATCTTTGTACCATGACATTTTTATCTCCCAAAATTAAGCATTTCTTGGTACTTCTGGCAAAAATAGTAATTGTTGCCGGCGCATTCTATTTTATATATAATCAATTAGTTAATAACGAAAAATTAAATTGGACTGATTTTAAAACCTTTGTGCTAGAAAAGCAATCGTTTTGGCCGTTGTTTGCCTTGTTAGTTTTAACTTTTTTAAACCGTTTTATAGAAATTTTAAAATGGCAAAACTTAATACAATTGGTAAAAAAAATTAGTGTAACCGAATCTGCAAAGCAAGTGCTATCTGCCATAACAGTTGCAATATTTACACCAAACGGAATAGGGGAGTATGCTGGTAAAGCGTTATACTATGATAAACAAGACTCTGGAAGAGTTATCTTTTTAAATTTAATTTGTAATGGAATCCAAATGTTACTTTCAGTTTCTATTGGATTTTTAGGTTTATTGTATTTAAATTCTCATTATAAAATTATTTCATGGTCTAGTGTGGGGTTAATTTTGATGGGGCTTACAGCATTCATAATTTTTATTTTGAGTACAAAAAAAATCACAATAAAAGGATACTCTATACAACTGTTATTGAACAAAATAAATGAGATACCTAAAAATATTCATCGTAAAAATATAGTGCTTGCTATTTTTAGATACCTGTGTTTTTCCCATCAATACATTATTTTATATAGAATGTTTGATGTAGATACGCCTTATCTTTTATTAATGTCTGGTATTACAAGTGTTTATTTATTATCCTCGTCTTTACCGACCTTTCAATTATTTGATTTTGCAGTTAAAGGGAGTGTTGCTGTTTTTATTATGGGAGTAATTGGTATTAATGAATGGATTGTTATCTTTATAAGTACAATGATCTGGTTATTAAATATTGTATTGCCAGTAACTATTGGAAGCTATTTTGTTTTTAAATATAACCCTAAATGGAAATCGTAATTTACATTGCTACACTTTTTACTATTTATTATATTCTTCAAATTTCTTTATTAATTTATGGAAATTTTAAAATAAAACCTTTTATACCAACGGAATCTGATCCTGTAACTAAATTTTCTATTCTTATCCCTTTTAAAGATGAAGAAGAAAATCTTCCATATTTATTAGAATCATTTTCAAAATTGACCTATCCTAAAG
>CAVBJB010000284.1:0-3007 GCA_963595625.1 Lachnospiraceae bacterium
TTATAAATACAATTAAACGCAATTTCGAAAAATTTGGATTTCAACCGATTGAAACTCCATCGTTCGAAAACTCAGAAACTCTTTTAGGAAAGTATGGAGAAGAGGGAGATCGTTTAATTTTTAAAATCCTTAACTCTGGAGACAAAGTTAAAAAAGCAGATTTACAAGCCTTAGCAGAAAATAATCTGGCTCGTTTTTCTAACTCATTATCAGAGAAAGCGTTACGTTACGACTTAACTGTACCATTTGCACGTTACGTAGTACAACACCAAAACGAGATTGAATTCCCTTTTAAACGTTACCAAATCCAACCGGTATGGCGTGCAGACAATCCTCAAAAAGGACGTTTCCGTGAGTTTTACCAATGTGATGCTGACGTTGTAGGATCTAAATCTTTATGGCAAGAGGTTGAATTAGTACAATTATACGATGCAGTTTTTACAGATTTAGATTTACAAGGTGTTACTATAAAAATCAACAACCGTAAAATTTTATCTGGTATTGCTGAGGTTATTGGCGCATCAGACAAATTAATTGATTTTACTGTTGCTTTAGATAAATTAGATAAAATTGGTGAAGACGGTGTAAAAGCTGAAATGATGGCTAAAGGAATTGCGGAAGAAGCAATTACTAAAGTTCAACCTTTATTTAATTTTACAGGAACTACTGAGGAAAAGCTTGATAAATTAGCTCAACTTTTAGCGGCGTCTGAGGAAGGTATGAAGGGAGTAGAGGAGTTACGTTTTATTACAACTCATGCACAAACTTTAGGTTTACAATCGGCTAATTTAGATTTAGATGTTACATTGGCTCGAGGATTAAACTACTATACAGGTGCTATTTTTGAAGTTGCAGCTCCTAAGGAGGTTAAACTAGGATCTATTGGTGGTGGTGGTCGTTACGACGATTTAACTGGTATTTTTGGTTTAAAAAATGTATCTGGAGTTGGAATTTCTTTTGGTTTAGATCGTATTTACTTAGTGGTAGAGGAGTTAAATAAATTCCCTGAAACGGTAACTGTTACGTCTAAAGCCATTTTCTTAAATTACGGTGAGGCTGAAGCTTTACAAGCTATGAAAGCTATTACAACATTACGTAGAGCTGGAATTAAGGTTGAGATGTATCCGGATGCTGCAAAAATGGACAAACAGTTTAAACATGCAGAGCGCAGAAACATTCCTTATACTATTACTTTAGGAAGTCAAGAGATTGAAAAAGGTGTATTTGGATTAAAGAATTTAGCTTCGGGAGAAAAATCTGAGGTTAGTTTAGAGGATTTATTACAAATTTTAGCTTAGGCTAATGTATATATTTATAAAAGGGTTGCCTGCGGCAACCCTTTTTTTATTGGTGTAATGGGCGTTGCTTTTACATAGCCCCGATTGTAGCGGCATCCTTTTAGTTTTGGCTGAGGCTCCCGAGGCCTTAAACTAAAAGATATAGCGAAAAGCGGGATGAATTAATTAGTGTAATGTTTGTTGTTAACGCTACAAATAAAAAAACAACGCTTAGTTAGGCGTTGTTTCTGTGTTTATAGGTTGCTGAATTTCTTCAGGTTTTGTTTCCGTTTGTTCTGGCACTTCGTCGAATTCGTCGTTTTGAAATTCTAGTGGAATATCAAAAGCTAATTCCGGATTTTTTTTGTTTTGTTTAAACAGCCACTCGTATGTTGCGTCTTTATGAAATAAATTTTCTACACTCCCGTGGGTTCCTCCTTTAATACGAGTAAAAGTTATTGGTGCTTTAGGATTGCAGGCCTTTACAGCTTTTACGATTTTCTCTGATTCCGAAATTTTAACGGCGCGATCAGCGGTTCCGTGTAAAACCCAAACAGGAACTTGTGCGATTTTACATGCCAATTTAGTATTTCCACCGCCACAAATAGATACTGCACCTGCAATACGGTCTGGATAAGTTCCTACAACGTCCATGGTACCGTAGCTTCCTAAACTCATACCGGCAACGTACACACGGTTACGGTCTATTTGATATTTTTTTTGAATATAGTCTAATATCTCGATTACTTTTTTAGGATCCCAAGGTCCTTTAGGTAGTTGTGGTGCTATTACGATAGCTGGGATTTTACGACCTCTTTCTATTCCACGAATTATTCCGTAGCGTTTAACTCTATTTAAATCTGTTCCTGAAAGACTACGTCCGTGTAAGGAAATTAATACAGGCGGTTTGTTGTCTAATATCGATTTTTCGGGTAGATTTATCCAAAAATTATATGAAGTTTTGCCTTTAACTGCTTTTAGTTGTGCAAAAGATAATGTGGAAATGAATAAGGTAAGTATTAAAAGTAGTTTAGATTGTGTTGTTTGTGTCATTTAAGGGGAATTGTAGTATTAGTTTTGCTAATATCGTAAAAAATATTTTATTTTTTGTTAAAGCTTTCTGAACTTAAAATACTATCCAACTCCTCTTGTGTAATTTCTACGTAAGTATCTGCTTGATTTTTAGTTTTATAATCGTTATTAACGTAGGCTTGTAAGGTATCGTTTTTTAAAGTTAGAATTTGGTAAATAGGAATTTCTAATTTTAGATCGTTGTTGTTTAGGGTGTAGTTTTTTTGTTTGGATTTAATTTTACCAATGGGAGTTAATTTTGAATTTTCATTATCGGGAGTTACAAACCTTTGGAAAGTGTAAAGTTCAGCATAATCTTGTTTAAACTTAATAATGTGTATTTGTGCTTCGCCCAATTTACCTTTTATGGCATTTTTATACGGGAAGTAGTGTTGACCGTAATATATTTTATCCTCAAGTTTTTCTTGAGAATAACTTACAGTATGTGAGATAAAAAACAAAAAAAATAGATGAAACCGCATAACGATACAATTTTATATGTTATACTAACGTTTCTTTATAAAATTTTGGTATAAAAAAACCTTGCAAATGCAAGGCTATGTTTTAGTTAAGGCTAACGATGTAACTGTTTTGTATGTTTAGTTGTAACTCTACTAATTCTTTAAATGTATTTACACATGCAGTATTAGTATTCCAAA